>CAUQKD010000051.1:0-11638 GCA_963518365.1 uncultured Lachnoanaerobaculum sp.
GTTACATCATTTTTCTTTATTCCTGTCAGGTTATCATTGATATCATATGTATAGCTAAACTTTTCTCCATCACTTACGGCAGATATACGATTTCCGTTTTTATCATATGAATATGTAGTTGTTCTCTTAGGTGATTGTTTTTTTACAAGCCTGTTGCTTTCATCATATGTAAATGTAGTTACTTCTTCTTTATCACCTGTTTTTATAGTTTCACTTATTCTATTGCCTGCATTATCATATGTATAGCTTATATCCTTGGTACCTATATCACCTGTGATACTCTCACTTTTTAGCTGTGATTTATCGGTATAGCTGTACTGATACTCTATATTGGTAAAACCTGTAGTATCTGTTATAGCATTATCTACACTGTCAGATATAGAAGTCTCCTCTGTAGGCATACCCTCGTTGTCATTACTTAAGTCGGTACTATTATCTTTGTCTGTAAAGGTACTTACTTTTGTATCAGCTTCCTTATTATCCTTACTCAACACAACATATTTTTTAGATATTCTGTCTTCACTGTCATACTCCAATGAGACCTTATATATGATATTTCCTGCATCATCAGTATATGTCTTTTCTACTAATTCACCGCTGTCATTATATTTTTCTACTATAGTCTTGTTATCCGGTAGATGTGTAATCGTAGTATTTCCCACATATTCATAGCTGACAGTTTTATTATCACCATATGTTACAGATATAATTCTATCTTCACTGTCATATGTATATACAGTTGGCGGCTCACCGGCTACTTCAAGCTTACTTAAATTTCCCCTTTCATCATAGGTATAATCTATTGTCTTTCCGAAGGTATCTGTATACTTTAAAATATTTCCGCTGTTATCATACTTATAGATGGAAGTTCCGTTATTCCCTGTAGCTTCTGATATATTCCCATTCTCATCATAGCGGTATTCTAAAAGTTTCTTATTTTCACCACCTGCCGCTTCACTTTGAGATAGTATCCTGCCCTCACTGTCAAGATCATAAGTTAATTGCTTTCCGTCAGCTTTTACTATCTTTATTGGAGTATCACTGTTGCCATATTCATAGTACTCAACATCACCACTTGGATTTTTTCTCTCTACCACTCGCCCCTGACTATCTCTTTTAAAATATGTAGTATGTGAATTTCCGTCACTGTACTCTACTATTCCATTATCATCAGATTTGTAGAAAATATCTCCAATTTTGGTCTCTATAAGTTCTTTTTGTATATCATTATTTTCTTGTTTCTTATTAGGGTTTATAGAAATCAGGCGATTCCTTACACTATATGTAAAATCGGTATCCTCTTTGCCTCCTCCGGTTGTTTTTGTAAGATTGCCGTTAGTATCATATGAAAATTTCTCACTGCCTTCTTTACTGTCTTTTTGAGTTATCTGCCCCTTGGCATTGTAATATAACCTGATATCATCCGCATCTGTTTTCATACCTGTTACTTGACTCTTATTATCAAGTGTATATGAAATATTTTCAGATACTCCGGTATTTACATTCTTATATACCTCATTTATTAAGTTTCCTACATTGTTGTAATTATAGCTGTCGGTTTCTCCGGTGCTGTCATTTTCTTCTATCAGCTGACCAAGTTTATCATACTTATATTGTGCATTATATCCGCTGCTGCTCTTCTCTTCTAAAGTATTTCCAAAAGTGTCATAAGTATATGAGAAATCTTCACCGTCAATGCTTTCTGCTGTCACTTGACCTATTTTATCATAGGTGTATGTATGTCTTTTACCACTTTGGTCACTATCCTCTACAAGCTGTCCATACAAATCATAAGAGTACCTTTTTTCATTACCTTTATTATCTGTAATAGAAGTTATGTCACCAAGAGTATCATAGCTATATTTTTCATAGTTTCCCGACGTATCTTTCTTTTCTACCAATCTACTTAGTGAATCGTAAGTATATGTTGTTTTACTGCCGTCTATATCTATGAATTCAATTATATTTCCAAGTGCATCATACTTATACTTTTCACTACTGCCGTCAGGATATACTATCTCCGTATTTTGTCCAAGTGCATCATATCTATATACTATCGGCTGATTTTTACCGTCCACATACAGTATCAGATTGTCATTGATATCATATGAAAACTTTTGTATATTACCCAGTGCATCTTTAGTTTCTACTATATTTCCTTTAGCATCATACTTATATTCACTCTTGCTTCCATCAACATCTTTTTCAGTCAAGAGATTGCCTGCATTATCATATGTATACTCACTGACATCTTCTCCGCTTGATTCTTTTATCAGATTCCCTGATGTATCATAAGTATATTCTGTACCTACTCCATATATATCTACACTTTTTATCAGATTGCCGGCTTCATCATATGAAAAACTTTCCGAAGTTTTATCCGGATATTCTATAGCTGTTACTCTACCCTCTGAATCATATGTATAGCTTGTCTTTTCTCCCAAGCTGTTTGTTTCTGTCAGTAGATTATTAGCACTGTCATAAGTATAATATTCATCTAAATCCTTATTATCATAAATTCTTATGATATTTCCGGCTTCATCATATTGTATATTTGTAATAAGACCGTTATCTTCTGTTTGAGTAATAACTCTACCCTGTGAGTCATACTTATAGCTTGTTTCACTATTGTCCGGCAATATAACTTTGGATAGATTTTCACCATCATAAGAATAATTTGTCTTATTTCCCAATGCGTCTATATTGGCAATAAGCCTATTACTCTCATCATACTCATACTTTGTTTCAAAGTTCAGCGCATCCTTTATACTTGTTATATTACCGGCACTGTCATATGAAAACTGTACAACATCTTTACCGTTAACTTTTCTATTAATCAGATTTCCGGATTCATCATAAGTATCCTTAGTAACGGCACCATACTCATCAGTATGCTCTTCTACAGTATCACTTGAACTTTTATCATAGGTCACATCTTTTTTTGCCGCCTTGACTACCCTCTTTTTAGCCTCACTAAGTACATCTTGATAGTGATAATATTTTCTTACCGATTCCTTATCCTGTACCGCTCCAAAAGCCGGAACCACCTGCCCCAAAAGCAAACTGAAAGAAACCATACCTGCAGCAAGACTTTTACAAACTATTCTGTTTTTCATCCTATTCACCCTTTTTTATTTTTTTGTTTTATATATACAGTATGATATAGACTTCTGTCAAGATTATATTTATTTAGTAACAACTCTTTTTCACCCTATTCGCACATACATTCTAAAAAATACTCCGAAGCCGCTTGGTTTCGGAGTATTTTTTATTTGTATGTCAGTCTATGCAGTTCACCTGTAAGTTGCATTTTTTCAAAGCCGTGCTGTGAAAGTGCCTCATACAGTATTATGGCTACCGAATTTGATAAATTCAGGCTTCTTATATCTCCCCACATAGGTATCCTTATACAGTTTTCTTCATTCTCGGCAAGTATTTCTTCAGGGATTCCCGCGCTCTCCTTGCCGAACATTATATATTCATCACTGTTATATACCACATCCTTATATGTATGATGTGCCTTGGTCGTGGCAAAATACATATGCTCTCTTGCCTTCGGATTTTTCTCATAGAAATCCTCAAGATCTGAATAGACGGTGACATCAAGTTTTGCCCAGTAGTCCATACCGGCTCTCTTGATTCGCTTTTCATTTATTTTAAAGCCCAGAGGCTCTATCATATGCAACCTTGTGTTCGTCGCCACACAGCTTCTTCCGATATTCCCGGTATTGTCGGGTATCTCAGGTTCAAGTAATACAATATTCATTAAAGGCTCCTTACAAACTTTTCAATTCTTGAAAGTGCTTCCTTCAATCTTTCCATAGAATATGCATATGAAACTCTCACATACCCTTCTCCACATTCACCGAAAGCCGTTCCCGGTACTATCGCAATCTTTTGCTCTTCAAGAAGTCTTGTCGCAAACTCCTCCGAACTCATCCCGAATCTTTTTACACTCGGGAATACATAGAATGCTCCCTGCGGTTCAAAACAGGTCATTCCAAGCTCATCAAATCTGTGAAGCAAGTATCTTCTTCTTTGATTATATGACTCTCTCATCCTTGCCACATCGGCATCACCATGTGCAAGTGCCTCTATGGCCGCATACTGACTTGTGGTAGGTGCACACATAATGGCATACTGATGAATCTTGGTCATCTGTGAAATAATCTCCTTAGGTCCTGTAGCATATCCCAATCTCCAACCGGTCATCGCATATGACTTTGAAAATCCGTTTATCAAAACAGTTCTCTCCTTCATACCCTCTATCTGTACTATAGAAGCATGCTCACCCTCATATGTCAGCTCACAGTATATCTCGTCTGAGATTACATATAAGTCCTTTTCAATACATACCTTTGCAATCTCTCTAAGCTCGTCAATATTTAATATGGAACCTGTAGGATTGTTCGGAAAAGGCAGTATGAGTATCTTTGTCTTATCGGTAACCTTTTCAAGTATCTGACTTGCTTTCAGCTTAAATCCGTCTTCAGCCTTTAATTCTATTATTACAGGACTTCCGCCTGCAAGTATTGTACAAGGTTCATATGATACATATGAAGGCTGCGGTATCAGTACCTCATCATCTATGTCAAGCATTGCTCTCAGAGCAATATCTATGCCCTCACTTCCGCCTACGGTGATAATCATTTCACTCTTGGGGTTATATTCCACACCGAGTTTTCTTATCAGATAATTTCTTATCTCCTCTCTAAGCTCCATAAGACCTGAGTTTGATGTGTAGAATGTCCTGCCTTTTTCAAGAGAATATATACCTGCATCTCTGATAAAATAAGGTGTTTCAAAATCAGGCTCACCTACACCGAGTGATATGGCATCTTCCATAGTATTTACTATATCAAAGAATTTTCTGATACCTGAAGGCTTTATTGATTTTATTGTATTTGATAACGGATCTCTCATGGTGTTATAAGTTGCCTCTCATCTTTTTTCTTTGCAGACAGTATGGTTCCATGGTCCTTATATTTCTTAAGTACAAAATGTGTAGCTGTAGAAAGTACGGAATCCATCGGTGCAAGCTTGTCAGATACAAACTGTGCCACATCTCTCATTGTTCTGCCTTCAATAAATACGGTGAAGTCAAATGAACCGCTCATCAGATATACCGCATTTACCTCTGAAAACTGATATATTCTCTCCGCAATATTGTCAAATCCCATTCCCCTTTGAGGTGTGACTCTTACCTCAATAAGTGCATTAACCTTCTCATTATTTGTCTTATCCCAGTTTATAAGTGTATGATAACCGCATATCACACCCTCTTTTTCCATATCCGCTATCTCATTTGCAATAGCCCTCTCATCTTCTCCAAGCAAAATAGCCAGCTCTTCAATATCAATTCTGGAGTTTTTCTCAATTACCGATAATATTTTCTCTCTCATATTTTATCACCTTAAAAATTTCATCTTCAGTAGGTCTGTTGACATACTCCGTGACTTCTTTATCCACTATCGCTTTATCAAGTCCCTTGCTTAAATGACCTATTATCTCAGCGGATATGCCGTTATCTTTTAAGTACTTGCAATCAGCTATATGATCGTCGGTCATTATAAGCTTTCCGTCTGTTAAAAGCCTGTATATATTAAGCCCGAAGCACTCACAAACCTCAATACAGATCTGAACGACAGGTATTTTTTTCATCTCTATTTCAAATCCGCATCTATGTGACTTTGCAAAATTGTACAATGTATCAAGTATACCGCCCTCTGTCACATCTTCTATGTTACCGCTAAAGCCTGCAAATATACTGTTTATATCTACAGGCTTAATATCAGGTCTATCATTATTTATGGGAGATAAATATCTCCCATAATAACCTCTGTATTGAATATGACAGGCCACACTGTCTAAATATATCTTATTAAAATATCCGACAAGTTCGTCATATCGGCTCTCTATTATTTTCAGAGAACCTTTAAGTCCCGCATATCCGCAAAATATTATATATCTTTTCATTACTGTCCCGGATTCAGATTCGGATCAAAAGCCGGTCCCTGACTTACATCAGGTGCCTGTGTCTCCGGTGGTGCCTGAGTATCTGCAGGTCCTGAATTATCGGACTCGGATGCCTGTGTCTCTGACGGTGCAGGCGCGACAGGTGCAGGTGCGGCAGGCGCCGTACTTCTTGTACCTCTTATATATATATCATCCGCTTTTCTGTAAGTGTCGCTTGAGATCAAGTCTTTACTTACTTCAACACCGTTTTCCTTTACAATCTTCCACAGCTTTGAAACTCTTCCCTTATGTCCTTCAGACTCCTTCTTTATATATCCCTTTGATTTGGAATTATCATCTATATATGTCTTACCCTTCGGAGTCTCACTGAGTACCTCGGATACAAACTCTATGGTCCTTCCTGCCGGTCTGTCCTCTTTACCCCAAATAGTAAATGTGACATTTCTTCCAGATGTTATAGCCTCCACATATATAGGAGTCTTTCTGTTATTTGTAACTTTTATGTCCTTATAATCTCCCGCTATTGCCGCGTCACCGCTCGGTTGTACATAACCGACAATCATAGAGTGGTTCTTTCTCTCAGTAATGGTTATCTCCGCTCTGAGTGCCGCCTGATAAAGTGTAGTTGCTATCTGGCAGGCTCCGCCGCCTACGCTGTCTATTACAAGACCGTTTTGGTATGCCTTAGCCATCTTATAGCCGTTCTTTATAGTGAAAGGCTGCATTCTTTCATATCCTGACAATGTCTCACCCGGCATCAAAAGCACGCCGTCCATCTTTGCAGTACCTACCGCAATATTTGTGGCTCTCTCAGATGTTGATGATGAATAGTTTGTAGTAAATGTTCCAAGTACATCCTTGATGTTGCTAAGCTCCTCGGCTGTAACACCAGGTTTTTGCTTTGTAACATCCGCCACTATAGTTTCTTCTTTATCCTTTAAAACAGCCTCTTTAAGCTTTGCAAGTGTAGAATCGGCATCTATTGCATAACCTTCCTTCTCAGGGGTTATCTCAAAAGCACCGTTCACTCTCTTTATAGTTGCATCTACAGGAGCGTCAGGATTTTTTCTGTTGGCCTTTTTAAAAAACGACTTAACCGCGTCATCATTAAATTCTATATCGGGAGTGATATTCTCAGGTTTTTCAAGCAACTCTGAGCTTTTTGCAAATCTCTCAAGCATATTTCCTGTGGTAAACTTCTCGGCCTCCGACAATATAAATTCTTTATTGGATATATTGGCTCCAAGTTCGGCAAAGCTGCTCTCAAGCTTTTCACCCTTTACATCCAAAACAAACTTCTTTGCGTCCGCTTTTTCCTGCAATGAATTAAGTGCACTGCTCAATGCATCCAATGTGGCTATGTTTTCGCCAAGTCCTTCTATACTGAATCCCTTCGGAAGTCTTTTCTCAGCCTGTATCCCCTGGCTTCCTGCTTCATCCTTATTCTCTTCCTCGGCTTTAGACTCGGTTGCGGTTGTGGTCTCTTCTTTTGACGCCTCACTTTTTGTAGCCTTTTTGTCGGCAGACTTATCATCTATTTTTGACTCGTCACTGCCTGCTTTCTCAGCCTTTGTCTGAGGGTTTGCAGCCAATACATCTATTCTACCTGCTCCACTGCTTATACCTAAGCCTGCAATTGCCATAAATGCTGCAACTGCGACCGCTATATTACCTGTTTTCTTTCTCAATTCCCATCATCCTCTCACTGTAACCAATGCTGAAACTACTACCGGAACTACCATTGCCAGAACTAATATTGCAACTATCGCTATCGAAACAATTCGCCTTTTGTTATTCTTCATATAAACCTCTTTTCTTTTTGAGATAAAATTTTGTCTATCATTCGCTTGGCTTCAGACTCTGAAAGCAAGTCGATATTTACCTTGCAAACAATTCTATGACACTTTAGTAATTTCTGCAAGTCCTCTTTTGTTCTTTTTCTGATAGGAATAAACTTTTTCAGCTTCACTTTCATCATCTCGGTATCACATTCAAGCTCCGGGCAGTACCTCAGTATACTTTGATACAGCATATGTGTAAAATAAGCATCTGAGAACGCCCTGTGCATATGTTTTCTCTCTATTCCGAAATAAGCACAGGCATCAGTCAGATTTTTCTTCACATCCGGAGGTAATATTTTCTTACAAAGCTTATATGTATCAATGCCTCTCTTTTCAAAATCAAGCCCTACATTATTTGCTTCTTTTCTTACAAAGCTGTAATCAAATATGGTATTGTGTCCGAGCAAATCAAATCCCTCACAAAACTCCACTATTTCTCCGATTACATCCTGTATATATCTTGCAGACTTTATTTCATCTTCATCTATTCCGGTTAAATTTAAAATTTCATCACTTACAGGCATATTCGGATTTATAATACAGGAAAACATCTCCACAATATGAGAGTCTTTCACCTTTATAAGTCCGACTTCTATTATCTTATCCTTTGAAACACTCACTCCTGTCGTCTCAAGGTCAATCACTACATAATCCGTAATTCTCATACCTTTGCACTCGGGCAATACTCTCTCAAAAAGCAAATATCACATTTTTCCCTTCTTGCAATGCATATGGTCCTTCCAAGTGTTATGAGGTCGGTATTCCACAGTATCCAGTGGTCTTTGGGCAAAATCTCCATAAGTTCAAACTCTATCTTTACAGGGTCGTCACTTTCTGTAAACCCAAGCTTTTTTGTAATTCTCTTTACATGTGTGTCCACCACGATGCTGGGCATATCAAAAATATTTCCTCTTATTACATTGGCGGTCTTTCTTCCCACACCCGGCAAACTTAAAAGACTCTCAAGGTCACTTGGAACCTCTCCGTTAAAATCTGAAAGCAACTTTCTTGCACAGGCTATCAAATTCTTTGCCTTACTGTGATAAAAGCCTATGGAATGAATATCTTTTTCCATCTCCTCCACGCTTGCCGCAGCAAACTTTTCAAGGCTGTCATATTTTTTATAGAGGTCTTTTGTAACTATATTTACCCTCGCATCTGTACACTGTGCACTCAAAATAGTGGCAAAAAGAAGCTGCCACGGAGTATTGTACTCCAAATACATCTTCTTTTCAGTGCCGTATGCTTCATCCAGTTTATCCAATATATTTTGTAATCTCTTGTCCGTCATACCGTTATCTCTATTTTTCTACCGCTTGGTTGATATTCATAGTACCTTACTCCTGCCGCATTCAACATCCTTTTGCTTGCTCTGACAGAAGGGCTGTTCGCATACTTGTCGTCTTCATAT
The DNA here is from genome assembly GCA_963518365.1 of uncultured Lachnoanaerobaculum sp. Taxonomy (GTDB): domain Bacteria; phylum Bacillota; class Clostridia; order Lachnospirales; family Lachnospiraceae; genus Lachnoanaerobaculum. Next base: position 9,229 of record CAUQKD010000051.1, read on the forward strand.
ATAATGGTCTTTATCCCTGCCTGTATTATAGCCTTTGCACATTCATTGCAAGGAAAAAGTGTAACGTATATCTTGCTGCCCTCAAGTGAGCCGCCTCTGTAGTTCAATATGGCATTAAGCTCACTGTGTGTGGAGTATAAATACTTTGCATTGTAAGGGTCGCTAATTTCAAGGTCCTTTCCCCACGGAAACTCCTCATCCGAGCATCCCCTTGGAAAACCGTTATAGCCCATTGAAAGTATCTTATTGTCCTCACTCACTATACAGGCACCCACCTGAGTGCTCGGATCCTTTGATCTTTTCGCACTAAGCTTAGCCACGCCTATAAAGTATTCATCCCAATTTATATAATCTTCTCTTTTCTCGCTCATAATTCACCTTACATCAATTATTTCAAAACCTGCGGCCTTTTTTAACCTGTTCATTATCGCCTTTCCTATTCCGCTTTCGTCAAACACTTCGGAAAGTATATACTCTACACCCAGCTCATCACATTTTCTTAGGATATCAAAAAGATTGTGTGCAATACTGTCAGGATTCTTTATGCTTCCCAGGCTTAAAATATTTACGCCGCCATTTCCCTTTGCCTCCGCTTCCAAATCTTTCTTATGTTCATCTACGGTAAGCAAAGCCATAGGTTTGTCACAGTCTTTTATCCTATCTTTCATATACCTTAAAACCGCACTCTCATCTCCTCTTACAAGCTTCATATCAGCCTTCGGAGCATAGTGCTTATACTTCATTCCCGGAGCCTTGGGCGCCTCACTGCCTGTAAGTAAATGCTCTATGGCAGGGTCTACATCCACCCTTTCACAAATCTCCCTTAACATCTCAAGGGTAACGGCACCCGGTCTAAGCAGTGTAGGTATATCCGATGTAAGGTCTACGATAGTTGACTCCACACCTATACCTACCGCACCGCCGTCCACTATCATATCTATTTTGCCATCCATATCTTCAAATACATGGCTTGCCTTTGTAGGTGAAGGCCTGCCTGAGGTATTTGCACTCGGTGCGGCTATAGGTACTCCTGCCACCTCTATAAGAGCCCTTGCAATGTCATTACCGGGAAGTCTTACAGCTACAGTATCCAGACCGCCGCTTGTGGCATCCGGAATAATATCTCTTTTTTTCAAAACTATGGTCATAGGACCCGGCCAGTATTTTTTTGCAAGAGTGTAGAAAATATCGGGTATATCCTTTGCAATATTTTCAACATCATTTATATTTGCAATATGAACTATCAGCGGATTGTCGCTTGGTCTACCCTTTGCGGCATATATCTTTTTTGCAGCCTCTTCCAAAAATGCATCTGCACCCAGACCGTATACCGTTTCGGTAGGGAATGCCACCAGTCCTCCTGACTTTATTATATCCGCCGCCAATTTTATACTATCATCATGATACAATTCGTCTATATTTTTATTATATATCTTTCTTACAACAGTTTCTTTTTCCAATTAGACATCTCCCAAATTATCGGCATTTCTTCTTCTGCTTTTTATAAATTTCTTTATCTTGCTTTCCTCATACTTTTGTCTTACTTCCTCAAATACGGCTACATCCACAACCTTTGTTGTCTTTATCACATAGTATTTGTCATCGTTTTTTCTTACTCTTATCTTGCCTTTGACATATCCGTGCTCGGGACAGATACCTATACAGTAGTAATTTCTTTGATTTGTGGAAAACCACTTTATCTTTTTCTTTAACATCCTGTTACATCTGTCACAAATAAGGTCGGAGTTGTGCTTATCGGATATAGCCTCTTCCTTTGTATCAAACAGTGTGGATACAAACTTTGAGTAACCTGAAAAGTGTAAATAAATCTCTTCGTCCGCATTTCTCGGCACACGGTAGTAATCCAGTGAATAGTACTCGCTTACAGACCAAAAGTCCATTCTCTGCATTACCCTTGCCGTATAGTAAGCATCATCAAAGGCGTGGTGGAACGGCCTTCTTATATCAATACCCAGCATATGTACGGCTCTTTCAAGCGGTATCCGGTCCTGCTCTCCGTTAGGATATCTGATATTAAAGAGTTTTTGAATATCATAATAAAAAAGCGGATATTCAAACTTGTTTTCCACGCCGTAAAACTTTATATTTCTCTGAAGCTCCACAAGGTCAAGGTTTCCCCAGGTGCAAATTATCTTTTTTTTATTTCTGTCATCTATCTCGCAAAATCTGTAAAAATCATTTATAGCCTCTACAAAGGGTACACCCTTTCTCTTAAGCTCTCCGATACCTATCTGCACCACCTCATGCACCTTAAAATGCATCTTCTTGTACACTGTAGGTTTTACCACTCTGTGAAATTCATCGACTATTTCCAAATCACAATTAAGTTTTAAGGCTCCTATTTCTATTATTTCAAAGGGAAGATCTTTGTTGCTGTATTCTCTGCCGT
>CAUQKD010000052.1:0-11570 GCA_963518365.1 uncultured Lachnoanaerobaculum sp.
AAGTTCCGAAGTGGAGAGAGATGGAAAAGGGACATTTTGTGGCCTGCCACAATATCGAAAAGATTAACTAGACATTATAACCGTGTGGTTTTAATAAAGAATATTTAGGAGGATTTATGAAGAAACAATTGATTCTGGTGACATTGGTTATGACCGGTGCACTGGCGCTTACAGCTTGCGGCGGATCAAAGTCTGCAAAGAACGCAAACGGTAAGGTTCTTACTATCGAAATGGGACCTGATGTGGAGTCCATCGACCCTGCACTCAATACCACAAATGACGGCTCAAACTACATAACTTATCTTTTTGACAACCTGCTCAGAGTAGATAAGGACGGTAAGATAGCTCCAAGTATGGCTGAAAAGTATGAAGTAAGCGATGACGGACTTACATGGACATTCCATTTAAGAGACGGACTTAAGTGGTCTGACGGTTCCGATTTTACAGCTAACGACTTTGTATACAGTTGGCAGAGAATGGTTGACCCTGAGGTTGCCGCACCATATGCCGAGACTGTACTCGGAATGGTGGAAGGTTACGAGGATGCTATCGGTAACCCTGATGCAAACGGTAATACAACAACAACTCCGGATGTAACAAAGCTTAATGTGGAGGCTCCGGATGATAAGACTTTTGTTGTACATATGGCAAAGCCTACCCCATACTTTGATAAGCTTGCAACATTTGCAGCTCTTTCACCTGTAAAGAAAGATGTTGTAGAGTCAAATCCTGACGGATGGACACTTGACCCTAAGACATATATTTCTACAAGTCCTTTCAAGCTTAAAGAGTGGAAATCGGGAAGCTATTTAATGCTTGAGAAGAATGAGAATTACTGGAATAAGGATGCTGTTAAGCTTGACGGTATCAAATGTCTGCTTATGCAGGATCAGAATGCGGCATTCAGTGCATATGAGGCGGGGGATGCTTTGATGATCAAGGATATTCCTACTCAGGAGATCACTACATTGCAAAAGAGACCGGATTATCATATCGACCCGCAGCTTGGAACATACTTTATCGACTTGAACAACACATTGGATGAGTTCAAGGATGCAAAAGTTCGTCAGGCACTTTCGCTTGCACTTGACAGAAAGTATATTTCAGAGACTATTACGGCAGGTACATATACACCTGCAAAGGGATTCATTCCGCAAGGTGTATCGGATTGGGACGGAAGTTCATGGTATGATCATCTTACAGACCCTTCAGTATATATAAATGTTGACGATTATCAGGCAAATCTTGCAAAGGCAAAAGAACTTTTGGCAGAGGCCGGACATCCTAACGGCGAAGGTCTTCCTACATTGACATATTCTACAAATGATTCGGCTTATCATAAGAAGATTGCCGAGTATTTACAGCAGGCTTGGGGTGAACTCGGACTTAAAATTGATGTAAATATAGTTGAGTGGAAGTCATTTACACCACAGAGAAGATCGGGAAACTATCAGATTGCAAGAGACGGATGGGTAATGGATTATGACGATCCTTCAAACATCCTTAATCTTACAGCAACAGGAAACGGAAACAACAGCTCAAAGTATTCAAACCCTGAGTATGACGCACTTCTTGAGAAGGCGGCTTCAGAAAAAGATCAGAAGACAAGATTTGATTACTTCCATCAGGCAGAAGAGATGCTTATGAGAGATATGGGCGTGACACCGCTTCTTTACTACAATGAGATGTATCTTCAGAGTGACAAGATAAAAGACAGCTATCATACAACTGACGGTATCTATCACTTTGAGTATGCGGATATAGCGGAATAATATTATTAGAATTGAGGAGAGTTTATGAGAAAACGACTAATTTTGGCTACATTGGCACTTGCAGGTGCTATGGCACTTTCAGGATGCGGCGGTTCCAAGTCGGCAAGTAAGAACGGAAAGATTCTTACTATCGAGGAAGGACCGGATGTAGAGACAATTGACCCTGCACTCAATCAGTCAGCTGACGGTGCAAACTATATCACAATGATATCAGACAATTTGCTTAGAATTGATAAGGACGGTAAGATAGCGCCGAGCATGGCTGAAAAGTATGAGGTAAGCGATGACGGACTTACATGGACATTCCATCTGAGAGACGGACTTAAGTGGTCTGACGGCTCTGATTTTAAGGCTGATGATTTTGTATACAGCTGGCAGAGAATGGTTGACCCTGAGGTTGCAGCACCATATGCAGAGACTGTACTTGGAATGGTAGACGGATATAATGATGCTATCGGTAACCCTGATGCAAACGGTAATACTACAACAATTCCTGACAGAACAAAGCTTAAGGTAGAGGCTCCTGATGACAAGACTCTTGTAGTGCATATGTCTCATCCGACACCTTATTTTGACAGACTTGCCACATTTGCGTCACTTTCACCTGTAAAGAAGGATGTTGTAGAGGCCAATCCTGACGGTTGGAGTCTTGATCCTAAGACATATGTATCTACAGGTCCTTTCAAGCTTACAGAGTGGAAGCAGGGAAGTCATATATTGGTTACAAAGAATGAGTACTACTGGAACAAGGATGCAGTTAAGCTTGACGGTATCAAATGCCTCCTTATGCAGGATCAGAATGCGGCTTTCAGCGCATATGAATCAGGCGAGGCTTCAATGATTAAGGATTACCCTGTAGAGGAAGTAACAACAATGCAGAGGAGACCTGATTATAAGTCAAGTCCTAAGCTTGGAATAGCATATACCGATGTGAACAATGATTTGGATGAGTTTAAAGATCCTAAGGTGAGAGAGGCGCTTTCACTTGCACTTGACAGAAAGTATATGGCGGATACCATTACTGCAGGTATAAATTCACCTGCAAAAGGCTTCATCCCTGACGGCGTAGTGGATTGGGACGGAAGCGCATGGGCTGACAATATCACAGATAAGTCTGTATACTACGACAATGACAATTTTGATGCAAATCTTGCAAAGGCTAAGGAGCTTTTGAAGGAGGCAGGACATGAGAACGGTGCAGGTCTTCCTACAATGTCATACACAACCAACGATGCAGGTTTCAATAAGAAGGTTGCAGAGTACTTACAGCAGGCTTGGAAAGAGCTTGGAATAAATGTTGAAGTAAATATCGTTGAGTGGAAGTCATTTATACCGCAGAGAAGATCCGGAAATTATCAGATTGCAAGAGACGGATGGGTAATGGATTACAACGATCCTTCAAACCTTCTTGAGTGTGCATACAGTACAAACGGAAACAACAATTCAAGATACAAAAATCCTGAGTATGATGCACTTCTTGACAAGGCTGCAAATGAGACAGATGCCAAGACAAGATTCGGATATTTACATCAGGCTGAGGAGCTTCTTTTAAAGGATGCAGGAGTTATTCCGTTAATGTATCAGAATGAGACATATCTTCAGAAGGATAATATAAAAGACAGTTTCTATACATCAGACGGTATTTGGCACTTTGAGTATGCGGATATAGCAGAATAAAATATTATATTTGAGAGTCGGAATTTTGTTTTTCGGCTCTTTTTATATAAAAATATCTGATGCGGTAACGGCCGCTTACATAAATATTCATTAAATTATTTAGGTGTAGACAAACCGAAGTTAATATGGTATAATTATGCATACAAGTGAATAAACTTAAAAATTTATAAAAATTGTACGAATTACTTTATACAAATATTATAATATTTAAGTTTGTATACTATTTTATTAAGTTGGAGGAGGAATTGATGAAAAAAAGATTTATTGTTGCGGCATTGGCAATAGCCGGTGCAATGGCCCTTTCAGGGTGTGGCGGCGCAAAGTCGGGAAATGATTCGGCGGCAGGTAGTAAGAGTGCGCAAAGTGACGGTACAAAGACAGGTAAGAAAATACTTACAGTTCAGCTTGGACCGGATGTAGAGACAATCGACCCTGCGCTTAATTCGGCTGTTGACGGAGCAAACTATATATTGTTTGCATTTGACAATCTTTTAAAGATGGATAAAGACGGAAAGGTGGTACCGGGGCTTGCAGAAAAATATGAAGTAAGTGACGACCAGCTTACATGGACATTCCACTTAAGAGACGGCTTAAAGTGGTCCGACGGTTCAGCTCTTACAGCTAATGATTTTGTATACAGCTGGCAGAGATTGGTTGACCCGAATGTTGCCGCACCATATGCACAGACAGTGCTCGGAATGGTGGAAGGTTATGATGACGCTGTCGGAAAACCTGACGCTGACGGTAATACCACAGTAGACCCTGATCCTACAAAGCTTAAAGTTGAAGCTACGGATGACAAGACTTTGGTTGTACATATGGCAAAGCCTACACCTTATTTTGATAAGCTTGCCGCATTTGCTTCACTTTCACCTGTAAAAAAGGATGTAGTAGAGGCAAATCCTGACGGATGGAGTATCGACCCTAAGACATATGTTTCATCAGGTCCTTTTAAACTTACAGAGTGGAAACCGGGAAGCTATCTGATGTTTGAGAAGAATGAGAACTATTGGGATGCCGACTCTATAAAGCTTGACGGTATCAAATGTCTTCTTATGCAGGATCAGAATGCGGCTTTCAGTGCATATGAGTCAGGTGATGCTTTAATGATAAAGGATATTCCTACACAGGAGATAGATTCATTAAAGAGCAGAGCGGATTATCATATAGATCCTATACTCGGAACATACTATCTTGATTTAAACAATACCTTAGATGAGTTTAAGGATTCAAGAGTAAGAGAGGCGCTTTCACTTGCTCTTGACAGAAAGTACATTTCAGAGACAATTACATCAGGTACATATACACCTGCAAGCGGATTTGTAAGTGAGGGTGTAACAGACTGGAACGGTACTGCTTGGCAGGACAATATAACAGATAAGTCCGCTTATATAAATATTGATGACCATGCAGCAAACCTTGCAAAGGCTAAGGAGCTTTTGAAGGAGTCAGGACATGAGAACGGTGCAGGTCTTCCTGATATAGTATATTCAACAAACGATCAGGCTTACCACAAAAAGATTGCCGAGTATTTACAGCAGGCATGGGGCGAACTTGGACTCAAGGTTGATGTAAATATAGTTGAGTGGAAGTCATTCACACCGCAAAGAAGAGCAGGTAACTATCAGGTGGCAAGAGACGGATGGGTAATGGATTATAACGATCCTTCAAATATCCTTGAGCTTGCATTGACCGGAAACGGAAACAACAATTCCAAGTACAGCAATCCTGAATTCGATGCTCTTATGGGCAAGGCGGCTACAGAGAAAGATCCGCAGACAAGATTCGGATACTTACATCAGGCTGAGGACGTTATAATGAAGGATACAGCTATGGTTCCGCTCCTTTATTACAATGATTTCTATCTTCAGAGTGATAAGATAACAGGCAGCTGGCATTCACCTGACGGCTTCTGGCACTTTGAATATGCGGATATAGCAGAGTAAGATAACAGTATAATAATAAATTCGGGCAGAGACTTCATGTATTGAGGTCTCTGCTTTTTATATGATCCCGTCTTTGACAGTTTTGAAATATAAAATACCCTTCAAACCCGTTGTTTTAGCGGCTTTGGAGGGTATTTGCATTTCGTTTTGAAACTAAAAAAATAGTATTTTTTATTAACTGACATGAGATATTTCAGTAAGTTGTCTTTGAGGCAGCCCGGTACTTGCAACAGTGAGAGAGCTTTCTAAAATGTTTTTTTCATTCAGGTATCCGTTTTTGAAGTCATTGTTTTTTAGCTCATCATTTAAATAATCATCAAATTTAACATTAGCCATCATTACTCTCCTTAAATTCTTTTTTAAGCATATCTGAATGATAGCATATATCGCTCAGAACAACAAATGGAAAGTCAAATATATATGAGGCGTTTGACTATATGACATATTATGTATCGGAATCATTTAAGTTCGGAGATGAGAATGAAGGGTATAGAAAGAGTGAGAAAAAATATATAGAGGTTACACCGTTTTTATTTGATGATAATAGTCATAATGGTGAGACTTCATTTGAAGTTTTCTATGTCGATAATTTAGAGAATACCGGAAAGATATACCAATATGGTTTTGTTTTAAATGGTAGAGAAGTAGTAGAAGAATGGCTATATTCAAAGGCAAAAACGGCAAGAAATAAGTATAGGACTATATTTTATCGTAAAACAGGCGAAGAATTGGAGATAAACGGGATTCCTAAGAGACAAATTGAAAATATCAAAGCCTCACTAAATAAAGAATCTTTAATAATGTCTTTGGGAGCAAAGCTTCGTATTGAAAAACTGAAGAAGGTCAGAGATTGGTTCTTAAAAAATGAAGTTATAAGTTTTGGAAACCCGGTAGAAAATTTGATACGCTCATATGGTTTACAAAAGGGATTTGTAGATGATAAAAAAGTTCAAGAGAATATGGTTAATTACTTTGCGGCTTTTGACGAGTCCATAAATGACTTTAAAGTAGAGAAAGTAGAGTCGGAAGATGAAAAAGAGATTGATAAGAGCTATACAATAAATAATGTTCATAAGAAGTTGGGTGGAGACGGTATAGCCTCTATTCCTTTAAGACAGGAGTCAAGCGGTACTTTGAAGATGTTTGCACTATACCCGTCTATAAAAGAAGTTTTAGATAATGGTGGAACACTTTTTGTAGACGAACTTAATGCAAGATTGCATCCGTTACTTGTGCGTAATATAATACTTACTTTTTTATCTAAAGAGATAAATACCATGAATGCTCAACTTATCTTTACTACTCACGATATATGGCAGTTTTCAAATGATTTACTGCGTAGAGATGAAATTTGGATGGTAAATAAAAATAATGACGGGATATCGGAGTTATATTCTTTAGCTGATTTTAAGGATGAAGACGGCAATAAAGTACGTAGAGATGAAGACTTAGCAAAGAAATATATGTTGGAAAATTATGGTGCCATCCCTGCACTGAAGCCTATGAAGGTTCTTAGGGAGGGTGATATATAGTGAGTAAAAGGGGAGAAAAATGCAATTCAAATAGCAAAGAAAAACTATAATATATGTGTTAAAAATACAAATAAGAAACCGTCTGCTATGTATCCGGCATCTACAGTACATATGTTAGTGGAAGAAATAAAAAACAAAGTAGAAAATAGTGAATAATTTACCTTTTCGCTACTAAACTTTAAAATAGTAGCGAAAAGGGTTGATAATATGAATAATAAAATATCCTTACTAGCATTGTAGATTATGTCTGCTTTGCAGGTATTTTTGCGTTGAGGTATACAAAACTAATGGACAAATAGAAAGTATCCCAATTATGAATGTAAAAGTGAAATGATAGTAGTAAAGCAGAGTATGCCTATTATTTTATCAGGACTTATAGGAATGATTGCACCTATTATTCCGATTTTTCTTTATTTAGTTTTAAGGCTTCCGATAACATATGCCTTGCAGACGGTATCAGTTGTTTTAACTATTGTTACGATTGTGGTTTATAGGAAGGTTAGCAACTCAAATCTTCAAAGTATATTTTTTCTATACTCTGAAGGCGAAAATCCTTTTACCTTATGAAAAAGTCTGCTAAAGTATAGCGGATTGTCATATCCGACAATTCTTGAGATTTCGGATATGGAATATTTCGTGGTTTCAAGAAGCAATTGTGCATTGGATATTCTGGCTGAAACAATAAATTGCATAGGTGTAGTGCCTGAATATTTTTTAAAGTTTCTGATAAACCAGCTTATACTCATTCCCCTTGATGTGGCATATTCTTCAATGCTTATTTCGCTACTATAATTATCACTGAAATATTGTGTTGCCATATCCATTTCATTATCCAGATAGATATCTGAGATTTTTCTATCCTTTTGAAGTTCCCTATGTATACAAATAAGCAGTTGTTGCATAAGTATTGTCAGAAGTTCTTCATAGTGCTCCTGACAACGCTGCAATTCCGATATCATTTTCTTATATATTCTTTCATATTCCAAGGATGTACCCACAAAGAAATAATGTAGATCATCACTGATACCATATTTTCTTAAAATATTTTTTACATCACCTCCTGTGAAATGCACCCAGTATACTTCAGTTTTGTCTGTACCATAATATTCATATTTTTGAAATTCTTTCGGACGAAACAAAACCATATTTCCTGCTATGATAACAGTTTCATTGTCCTTATTATTAAAATGAAAATATGCCTTTCCTGCACTTATATAAATCAACTGATAGTCAAGTCGACCGCGAGGTCTATAGGTAGGAAGTTTCGGCTTGGTGAGTAGGCGATAGGTGCCACAGCTTCCCACTATAAGCGGTTTAGATTTATCCTTGAAGTCTATGGCGGAGTTATTCATATATCCACAATTTAAATACATATAACCTCCTAAAATAAAGTTTATATAATTGTATCATTTTGTGTATATTAAATCCATTATAGTTTATAGACAAAAGACTACAAAAATACTAAAATCAAGCTAAATTAATGAAGTACGAAATTGAAAAGTTAATATTATAGTATGATATTGTTCATACAAGGAGGTTGAAATGATTGTACCGCGTTATTATGAGGACTTGAAGGTTTTACATGACAACACTATGCCGGCAAGAGCATATTATATTCCGGCTTCAAAGAGAATGGATAATCTTTTAGAGAATCGTGAAGCATCTGACAGAATACAGTTTTTGAACGGCATATGGAAGTTTAAATATTTTGAAAGTATCTATGATGTAAAGGAAGAATTTTTTAAGCAGGGATTTGATGTATCAGATTATTCAGATATTAAGGTACCGGGAGTGTGGCAAAATGAGGGTTATGATCATCATCAGTATACAAATATAAAATATCCTTTTCCTTTTGATCCTCCCTATGTACCACAGGATATTCCATGTGGAGCGTATGTCTATGATTTTGAATATAAAGAGGATGAGAAAGCCAAAAAAGCATTCTTAAATTTTGAAGGTGTTGACAGCTGCTTTTATCTATGGATAAACGGTTCATATGTGGGATACAGTCAGGTACCACATGCTACAAGTGAATTTGATATTACAGATGTAGTAAAAAACGGAAAGAATACCATTGCTGTTTTAGTAATGAAATGGTGTGACGGATCTTATTTGGAGGATCAGGATAAATTCCGTATGACCGGAATTTTCAGAGATGTATATATTTTAAAAAGACCGCAGTCGGTGATATGGGATTACAGAGTCAATACTGAAAGAGAAAAGTTAAAGCTGGATGTAGAACTTACAGATCCTATAGAAGTAAAAATAGAACTTGAGGATGGGAGTGGGAAAAAGGTAGCCTGTGGCATAGTTAATCGGACAGGAAGTATAGAGTTTAAAGCTTTAAATCCTGTTCTTTGGAATGCTGAAAATCCATATCTTTATACTTTGGTACTTGAAACAGAGTTGGAGACTATTGTTGAATATGTAGGATTCAGAACCGTTGAGATTATTGATAAGGTGCTTTATTTTAATAAGCAAAAGATAAAGTTTAGAGGTGTAAACAGACATGATTCGGATCCTATAACAGGATTTACAATCAGTATTGAGCAAATCATAAAAGACCTTACTTTAATGAAGCAGCATAATTTCAATTCTATCCGAAGCAGTCATTATCCGAATGCACCATATTTTTATCAGCTATGTGACAAGTACGGATTTATGGTTATTGATGAGGCGGATATTGAGGCACATGGTCCTGTTATGATTTACAGAAAAGAGGATACCGACTACAACAGATTCAAAAGATGGAATGAGAAGATAGCGGATGATCCGGCTTGGGAAGCTTCTATTCTTGACAGAGTGGAGCTTATGGTAAAGAGGGATAAGAACAGACCTTCTATCGTAATGTGGTCAATGGGAAATGAGAGTGCCTACGGTTGCAATTTTGAAAAGGTACTTAAGTGGACAAAAGAGTATGATCCTTCAAGAATTACACAGTATGAGAGTGCAAGATACAGAAATTATGATGTAGTGTACAATTATGATCATCTGGATATATACAGCAGAATGTATCCTTCACTTGATGAAATCAGAGAGTATCTGAAGAATGATGCAAGCAAACCGTTCTTACTGGTAGAGTATTGTCACAGTATGGGAAACGGCCCCGGAGATTTTGAGGATTATTTTGAACTTATTCATGAAAACGATCTTATGTGTGGAGGCTTTGTATGGGAGTGGTGTGACCATGCAATATATAAGGGCACAGCAAAAAACGGTAAAGCTATGTACTACTATGGCGGTGACCATGGAGAAAAAGTACATGATTTAAATTTCTGTATGGACGGGCTTGTATATCCGGACAGAAGACCACATACAGGACTGCTTGAGTATAAGAATGTTTACAGACCTGCAAGGGTAGTTTCATATGATGAAGAAAGTGGAAAACTGGTGCTTCACAACTATATGGATTTTGATGATCTGAAGGACTTTATAGATGTTAATTATGAAGTGAGCTGTGACGGAATAAGTGTTGAAACCGGAGTCTTAGATCTTCCTTCTATAAAAGTAAATAGTGAAAAAGAGCTTGAGCTTAAGATAAAGATTCCAAATAAGGGAAAGGTATTCCTTAAACTTATCTATATACTTAAAAAGGAAATGCCTTTGCTTTCAAAGGGATATGAACTTGGATTTGATGAGTTGAAGATTAAAAATGAAGATGGAAGAAATCAAAATACAGTGAAATGGCTTGACAGAGAAGTTACTGTATCTGATATGGAAGTAGCAGAAGATGATACATCGGTAATTATTAAGGGTAAGACTTTTACATATACCTATAGTAAGAAAAACGGAATGTTTGAATCATTAGTATTTGCAGGAAGGGAATATATCAACAGACCTATGGAGCTTAATATATGGAGAGCACCTACAGATAATGATATGTATGCAAAGATTGAATGGAAGAAGGCAAAGTATAATGAAGCATATGTAAGAGCTTATGAAACAGATATTATACAGTCGGAAAAGTGTGTTGAGATATCTGTAAAAACTTCTATGTCTGCTGCAAGTATTCAAAAGATATTGGATGCGGATATTGTTTGGAAAATCGACTGTATGGGAGGAATAACATCTTCTATCAAAGTTGTAAAGGATGAAGAGTTCCCTGACTTACCAAGATTTGGAATAAGATTATTCCTTGATAAGAAGCTTGAAAATATTGCATACTTCGGTATGGGACCTTATGAGAGCTATATAGATAAACATCAGTCAACAAGTCATGGTATATATAGAGCAAAATTGAGCAAGATGCATGAAGATTATATAAATCCACAGGAAAACGGTAGCCACTATGACTGTGACTATGTGGAGCTTGAAAACGGACAGTTCGGTATGGTGGCTGCAGCCAAAAAAACTTTCTCATTTAATGTCTCTTTTTATACGCAGGAGGAGCTTGAGAGGGCGGCACATAATTTTGAAATTGAAGAATCAGACAGCACAGTACTTTGTCTTGATTATGCGCTAAACGGTATAGGTTCAAACAGCTGTGGACCGGTAGTGACAGATAAGTATAGATTTGATGATATCAAGTTTGATTTTGCGATCAGTATAATACCTTTTGTCAAGTAAAAATACATGGAAAGGAGAGTTTTTATGGAAGAAAAGAAATATTTAAAGTGGTATAACAAGGTAGGTTACGGTTCCGG
>CAUQKD010000053.1:0-11538 GCA_963518365.1 uncultured Lachnoanaerobaculum sp.
TGTTGCACCTGTAATGGTGGAAAGAGACCATCCTCTCTATATGGTAAATGATGTGTTCAACGGCATCATGGTGGAAGGAAATATGCTCGGAAAGAGTATGTTATACGGAAGCGGTGCAGGAAAGCTGCCTACAGCAAGTGCAGTAGTGGCCGATATTGTAGCAATTACAAAGAATAAGGATAAAAATGTGGCAACATTCGGATGGGGAGATGAAAAGCAGAATGTGGTCGATATGAACGAGACAAGCCACAAGTACTTTGTAAGATTTAAGGGCAGAAATACCGAGTTTATAAATAAGTGCAAAGAGAAATTCAAGAATGCAAAGGAAGTATACCTTGACGGCAAGGATGAGTTCGCATTGGTTACAGACCTTATGAAGGAAAGAGATTTCCTTGCAGCCTTGAATAATCTCGGTGATGTGATAAAATATATTAGAACAAAGATAGCTTAAGCATTCGGCACCACCACAGGTGGTGCTATATTTTTATATGGAAAGAATATTTGATAAATTGGTAAAGCCGCTGCCGCCATGTGCATTTCACGAGCTCACAGGATTATATTGTCCCGGATGCGGAGGCACAAGGGCAGTCAGGTTTTTGATAAGAGGAAATGTAGAAAAGAGCTTTATTTATAATCCGATAGTGCTGTATACGGTTATTGCAACTTTTATTTTTTTCGCTTTTGTAGTAAAGTATAAGATTAGCGGCAGGCGTTTGAATAAGGATAAGATTATTCTGCCTATGCTGTATATCGGAGTCGTTATAATGCTTTTGAATTGGGTTGTGAAGGACTGGTTTTTAGTTTTTAGAGGCATAGACTTACTGAAATAGACGGGGATTATAGATGAAAAATACTGAAGAAAAGACAAAAAAGAGGTGGGAGAACAGGTCGATGGTGTTCGGCATAGTCTCAATACTGTCATGTATGTGTTCACTGCCCACATCGGGTGTTCCGCTCGGTATTCCGCTTGGGATATTTGCAATCGCATTTGCCATAATCTCAGCCAAGGGCGGAATGAGAGGAAAGGCTGTGGCCGGTATTGTGACCGGAATATTTGGGATAGTTATCGGACTTGTCATATATGCCATGATACTTTTTGTGGTGGTACAGCTGAAGGATCAAAGAATTTTAAATCAATTCAGACCGGATCAGATTAAGGTTATACAGGACTATATTCAAATGTATATAGCACATTGATAAGGAGGTAATTTTGACTGATATAGTAAAAATACTTGCAGAAGAGCTTGGTATAAAGACCGCACAGGTAGAGGCTACTATCAATCTGATAGATGAGGGAAATACCATTCCCTTTATTTCAAGATACAGAAAAGAAGTTACAGGTTCGCTTAATGATGAGATACTCAGACAGTTTGATGAAAGACTGAAGTATCTTAGAAATCTTGAGGAAAAAAAGACTCAGGTACTTTCAGCCATCGAGGAGCAGGGGAAGCTTACCGACGAGTTGAAAAAAGAAATTGAAGCCGCAATCACTTTGGTAGCGGTAGATGATTTATACAGACCTTTCAGGCCGAAGAGGCGTACAAGGGCAATGATTGCCGTTGAAAAGGGACTTGAAGGCTTTGCAAATGATATATTTGAAGAAAAACTAAAGCATGACGCCGGTGAGGAAGCTAAAAAATATCTCTCAGATAAAGAGGGGCTTGAGGTGGAAAGTGAGGCGGATGCTATAGCCGGAGCTATGGATATAATAGCCGAAAAGATTTCAGATGATGCAGGCTTTAGAAATAAGATAAGAGAGATGAGCTTTAAGCAGGGTATTTTAATGTCAGCAGCAAAGGATGAAACATTAGAGTCCGTATACGAAAATTATTATAACTTTGCGGAGAGTGTTTCAAAGGTGGCAGGATATAAGATACTTGCTATAAACAGAGGTGAGGATGAAAAAATCCTTACAGTAAAACTTGATCCGCCGGTTGAGGACATTATAAAATACCTTGAAAGAAGTATTATAAAAAAGCATAACAAGTTTACAGAGCAGATATTAAAGGATACTATAGACGACGCATATAAAAGACTTATTGCACCTTCTATAGAAAGGGATATAAGATCAAGCCTGACAGAGGCGGCACAGGATGAGGCTATTAAGGTGTTCGGCAAGAACCTTACTCAGCTTCTTATGCAACCTCCTGTAGCGGGCAGAGTGGTGCTCGGTTGGGATCCGGCTTTCAGAACGGGGTGTAAGCTTGCCGTAGTGGATGAAACGGGAAAGGTACTGGATACCACGGTTATCTATCCTACAGCACCTCAAAACAAGGTGGAGGCGGCCAAGAAAGTATTAAAGGAGCTTATAAAAAAGTACAATATAAGCCTTATTTCTCTTGGAAACGGTACTGCATCCAGAGAGTCTGAAGCCGTTATTGTAGAGCTTATAAAGGAAGTGGACACCAAGCTTGAGTACATTATAGTAAATGAGGCTGGAGCAAGTGTATACTCCGCAAGTAAGCTTGCAACAGAGGAGTTCCCGAATTTTGATGTGGGACAGAGGTCGGCGGCTTCTATTGCCAGAAGACTTGAGGATCCGCTTGCGGAGCTTGTAAAGATAGACCCTAAGTCCATAGGTGTAGGTCAGTATCAACATGATATGAACCAAAAGAAGCTCTCAGAGGCACTTGGAGCTGTGGTGGAAGACTGTGTAAATAAGGTAGGTGTGGATTTAAATACCGCATCTGCACCGCTTTTAGAGTATATTTCAGGTATATCAAAGGCTGTTGCAAAGAATATAGTGGTATACAGAGAAGAAAACGGAAGTTTCAAAACAAGAAAAGAGCTTTTGAAGGTTTCAAAGCTTGGACCGAAGGCATTTGAGCAATGTGCAGGTTTCCTTCGAATAAATGACGGAAAAGAACCTCTTGATATGACAAGTGTGCATCCTGAAAGTTACAGTGCTACCAAAAAGTTGCTCGAGAGCCTTGGCTACAGTGACAAAGATATCACTTTATCAGGTCTTAGCGGTATTTCAAAGGAAATACATGATTTCAAAAAGATAAGTGATGAACTTGAAATCGGTGAAATCACTCTAAGAGATATAGTAAAGGAACTTGAAAAGCCGGGAAGAGACCCGAGAGATGAGATGCAAAAGCCGATACTCCGTACGGATGTTATGGAGATGGAAGATTTGAAAGAAGGCATGATTTTAAAGGGTACTGTAAGAAATGTTATCGACTTCGGTGCATTTGTGGATATCGGAGTACATCAGGACGGACTTGTGCATATTTCAAGGCTTAGTAAGAAGTTTATAAAGCACCCGCTTGAGGCGGTAAGTGTCGGAGATATTGTTGAAGTAAGGGTGGACAGTGTGGATTTGAAGAAAAAGAGAATAGCGCTGTCTATGGTATTTGATTGATATGAACAAAATAAAAATAGATATGAAACTGAATGCTAAGGATATTTGGTTATTTTCCATGTATCACAGCAACAGAGGATTTTTGCTTATTTTCAATATATTGTTCACTGTGGCAATGTATTATTTTATGATTACTACCTGGAACAGGATTGATATTCCGAGAAAGATTTTATTTTTGGTAATGTCAAATATGTTTCTCATAGTGCAACCTGCAATGCTTTACTTAAAGTCACAAAAGCAGGCAAGGACGGATGCCGTTAGGGCAGGACTTTCTCTTTCGCTTGATGACGAGGGCATAGAGGTGGCATCAGGAGACGACAAGGTCGACTTTAAGTGGGAAAGCGGATTTCGTTCAAGGATATTGCCGGGAATTATAGTTATATATGTGGATGCGATAAGAGGATATCTTTTACCTGACAGGTATACAAAAGATAATAAAGAAAAAATAGTCGCTATTTTAAAAGAAAAGACAAGAGTGAGTATATTTTAGAATGAGTAAAATTGTTTTTGACAGCTTTTGCGACAAGGATACATTTGATATTGCCTACAGACTTGCAAATATTTTGAAAAAAAGAAGCGGTCCTGTAGCAGTATGTCTGGACGGAGACCTTGGAGTCGGCAAGACTGTATTTGCAAAGGGAATAGGTGCAGGGCTTAATATAAAAAGGGATATTGTAAGCCCCACCTTCAATATAGTAAAAACTTATGAGGGCGATAAAAGGCTGCACCACTTTGATGTATACAGAATCAGCGATATATCGGAGCTTGATGAGATAGGTTTTGACGAGTTTTTATTTGATGATGCGGTCATTCTTATAGAGTGGTCAACTCTGATAGAGGAAGCATTGCCGAAAGATTTGATAAGAGTGGTTATATCAAAGAACCTTGAAAAGGGATTTGATTATAGAGAAGTGGCTGTAGAAGGTATGGATGATGAAGATTTTAGGAATTGAAAGTGCCGCATTGGTGGCTTCAGTTGCAATAATAGATGAAGATGTGACAATAGCTGAATACACTACAAATTTTAAAAAGACACATTCGGAGACATTGTTGCCGATGTTTGATGAGATAGTAAAGATGACGGGGATAAGCCTTAGTGAGCTTTCAGCTATAGCCGTTTCAGGAGGTCCCGGCTCATTTACAGGTCTTAGGATAGGGGCTGCAAGTGCAAAGGGACTTGGACTGGCACTGGATTTGCCTCTTATAGAAGTTCCTACACTTGATGCTATGGCAATGAATATCTATGCAAGTGACGCGATTATAGTGCCGATAATGGATGCCAGAAGAAATCAGGTGTATACCGGAATATATAAAAACGACACAAAACTTGAGGTCAAAGCAGAGTCTATGGCGGTGTCTATAGATGAACTGTTTGAAATTTTAAAAGAAACAAGTGCAAAGGAAAATGTGGAAAGAGCGATATTCTTAGGTGACGGTGTACCGGTATTCAGAGAATATATTGATGAAAAGCTTACAATGAAACATGATTTTGCACCGTTAAATTTAAACAGACAGAGAGCATCAAATATTGCAATGCTCGGTATGGAAATGATGAAAGCCGGCAAGGTTATATCGGCAGATGATATGAAGCCGAACTACCTTAGAAAAAGTCAGGCGGAAAGAGAGAGAGATGTGGCTAAGACCGATGCTTCCCTCTGATACCGAGGCGATAAGGGAACTTGAATGTGATATTTTCAGTGATGCCTGGAGCGAAAACAATATAAAAGACTCTATAGAATCAAAGTTTGATTACTGTATGGTAATCGAAGAAGACTATAGAGTCTTAGCCTATATTATTTTCAGAGTAAATATGGATGAGGCCGAACTTTTTCGTATAGCTACAGATAAAAACAGCAGAAACTCAGGGTTTGCTCATGAACTTATGAATTTTATGATTTCAAATCTGAGGACAATGAAGGTAAAGAAAGTATTTCTTGAGGTAAGAAGTAAAAATACCGCAGCCATAAGGCTTTATGAAAACTACGGCTTCAAAAAAATCGGTATCAGAAGAGAGTATTACTCAAATCCTTTAGATGATGCTCTGTTGATGGAAGGATATATAAAATGTTAGATATTTGTTTATTAGGTACAGGGGGCATGATGCCGCTGCCTTACAGATGGCTGACTTCAATGATGGCCAGATGTGAGGGAGTAAATCTTTTGATAGATTGCGGCGAAGGCACCCAAATTGCGATAAAGGAAAAGGGATGGAGCCCGAAGCCTATAGATGTGATCTGCTTTACGCATTATCATGCGGACCATATAAGCGGACTTCCGGGACTTTTGCTCACAATGGGAAATTGTGAAAAGACCACACCTTTGCTTGTAATAGGTCCAAAAGGACTTGAGAGAGTGGTAAATGCTATGAGAGTTATAGCGCCTGAGCTTCCTTTTGAAATACAGTTTAGAGAACTTAGAGAAAACGAAGAAGTGATATATTTTGCCCCATATAAGATAGAGGCGTATAAGGTAAACCATCGGGTGACTTGTTACGGTTACAGAATCTCTATTGAGAGAAAAGGAAAGTTTGATGCGACAAGAGCAAAGGAGCTTGATATTCCTCTGAAATATTGGA
Source organism: uncultured Lachnoanaerobaculum sp. (assembly GCA_963518365.1). Lineage (GTDB taxonomy): Bacteria > Bacillota > Clostridia > Lachnospirales > Lachnospiraceae > Lachnoanaerobaculum. Next base: position 5,940 of record CAUQKD010000053.1, read on the forward strand.
ATAAATTGCAGCATGGCGAGATTATCAAAGACGGAGATAAGACCTATACTCCCGATATGGTAATGGGTGAGGCCAGAAGAGGTATTAAGGTCAACTATTGTACCGATACAAGACCTGTACCCGTTATTGCGGAGTATGCCGCAGACTGTGACCTATTTATATGTGAGGGTATGTACGGTGAGGATGATAAGGAGGACAATGCCAAAGGTTATAAGCATATGACAATGACTGAGGCTGCAAATCTAGGCAAAGAGGCAAATCCTAAAAGAATGTGGCTTACACATTATTCACCTTCAATGAATAAGCCTGACGAGTATATTGATAAGCTGAAGAAAATTTTTCCGGCTATAAAGACTGCCAAAGACGGATGGAGTGTAGAACTCGGTTATGTAGAACAATAATATAAAGATACGTGCGGTAGACCGTTCCTGCGGTGCGGCTGCGGCAGCGGTCGGAGAGGCGGGCAGAAAGGTACTTTCAAATATTATCTCATCACAGATAGACTTGCATACAATATACGGAGGAGTAGTCCCTGAGATTGCCTCCAGAAAGCATATAGAAAATATAAATTTTGTAATAAAAGATGCACTGAAAGAGGCGAATGTCACCTTTGATGATATAGACGCTATAGCGGTTACATACGGACCGGGGCTGGTAGGCGCACTGCTTGTAGGAGTAGGCGAAGCAAAGGCTCTTGCCTACGGCCTTAACAAACCTCTTATAGGTGTACACCATATAAAGGGACATGTGTTTGCAAACCTTATAGAACACGAGGAGCTGAAACCTCCTTTTGTATGTCTTATCGTTTCAGGCGGACATACCGAAATAGCAATTGTAAAAGATTATAATGATTTTGAGATAATTGCCACCACCAGAGATGATGCGGCAGGCGAGGCATTTGATAAGGTGGCAAGAAGTGTCGGACTTGGATATCCCGGAGGTCCGAAGATTGATAAGGCGGCAAAACTTGGAAATCCTCATGCTATAGAGTTTCCGAAGGCAAGAGTCAATGACTCAAAATATGATTTCAGCTTTTCAGGTGTAAAGTCTGCCGTTTTAAATTATCAAAACAAGGCAAATATGACAGGTGAAAAGATAAATGTAAATGACCTTGTAGCTTCATTTCAGAGAGCTGTTGTAGAGGTTTTGGTGGAGCATACCATTGCTGTAGCAAAGGATTACAATATAAAGAATGTAGCTATGGCAGGCGGAGTGGCTTCAAATACGGCACTTAGAAGTCTGATGGAAGAAAAGTGCAGTGAAGAAGGATTGAAACTTCACTTCCCTTCACCGATATTTTGTACCGACAATGCGGCAATGATCGGTGTAGCCGCATACTTTGAATATATTAACAACAACTTTAAGGATTTGACACTGAATGCAGTGCCGAATCTGGAACTGCGATTTTAAAAAGTATTTATTGATATTGGAATATGATTATGAGAAGTACGGCGATAATACTTGCTGCAGGCAGCGGCAAGAGATTTAGTGCCAAGAAAAAGAAACAGTTTGTAGAGCTTTTTGATAAGCCGTTATTATACTATTCTTTAAAAGCATTTAGTGAAAGTAATGCAGATGATATAATTGTAGTCACCTCAAAAGATGATATTGATTTTGTAAGAGAAGATATTGTTAAAAAATACGGATTTTACAAGGTAAAGAGTACTGTAGCCGGTGGTGATGAAAGATATGATTCGGTATACAACGGTTTAAAAGAAGCTACAGGCGATATCTGCCTGATACATGACTCTGCAAGAGCAATGATAAGTGTGGAGCTTATAAACAGATGCATAGAAGAGACTGTTAAATATAGGGCGGTTGTCCCTGTAGTAGCTCCGAAAGACACTATAAGAGTGCGAGAGGGAGAATTTGGTGGTGAGACAATCGATCGAAATACACTTTGCATTATCCAGACCCCACAGTGTTTTGATATAGCTTTAATAAAATACGCATTTGAAAGGCTATATAAAACAGACTATAAGAATCTAGGCATCACAGATGATGCGATGGTGGTTGAGAAGTTTACCGATACCAAGGTAAGACTGATAGAGGGTGATTATAAAAATATAAAGGTAACCACACCTGAGGATATAGTGATAGCTAAGGCGTTTTTAAATGCCGGGAACTTTTTATAGTGATGGATTAAAAGCCGATGCAGCCTGTGGTTGCGTCGGCTTTTTTGGTATTATGTCAAGTGTTGAGGGATTTTTTTAACTTCACAGCCGGAATTTGAGGGAAATATGAAAGTTAATATGAATATTATTGTTGGCGGAACGGATGATATATTAGATAATATACTATCTGCCGCAAGAACTGTAAGAAAAGAAATGAAAAAAACTTTTGATAGCATTGAGATAGAGGCATTGCAGAAGATGGATATTTGCGTTTGTCTTAGCGGAAATATATCAAAATATTATCCTGAATCGGGAATTTATCAGGCAAGATACTATTCTAAAGCTAAGAAGTTTATGGTATATATTCATTTTAGCTTAAATGAGTGGGATTCAAAAAAGATAGAAAGTGTAAGTAAGTTTCTTAAAATGTATAAGGACTATCTTATGGAGCTTTCGGATATCATTAAGACGAAAACGACAAAGTATAAACCGGATTTTGATAGTAGGTGTTATGAAGATGGGATTAAAAGGGTGTTTGGGAATTTGTAGATGATTTTAGATTTCAATTTACAAAAGAGGAATGGGAATTTTTGAGGTCAAAATTTTTGACCTCAAAATTAGATGAAGGTTCAGTTGCTAGAAGAAAAAATTAGTAATTAAGAAATCCCAGTTTGATAGGCCCTGTAAATTTGAATTTATAAAGGAGAATTTAGATGAAACTGTTTTTGTGTTCGCACTTTTCAAGTGTAGGAAGTTTGATAAAAGAAGAAATTGATAACAAGAAAGTCGCATTTATTCCAACAGCTTCACTGCGTGAAGGCTATACAGGTTATGTTGGCTCGGCTCGAAAACTATTTAAAAAACTTGGAGCAGCCGTAACTGAAATTGATATTTCAACGGAGACTTATTCAACAATAAAGTCTGTTTTTGAAGATGCGGATATTATATATTTTACTGGCGGAAATTCTTTTTTCCTTATGGATCAACTACGCAAAACGGGAACTGATGAGTTGTTGAAGAAAGAATTAGCAAATGGAAAACTCATGATTGGTGAATCGGCAGGTGCGATTATATGTGCTCAAACCATACAATATATTGAACAAATGGACGAGAAGCCGGAGGATTACTCACAAAAAGATGATTTAGGTCTTGATTTGATTGATTTCTATGTTCTTCCGCATTATCTTATGGCACCATTTAAGAAAGTTACCGAAAAAATAATGACTAAGTTTTCGGATTTAAATCTATTACCAATTAACAACCGTCAGGGAATTGTAATTGATGGTGAAGGTTCGAAGGTAATTTGTAAAGACTAATTTGAAAATCTCGGTTTGATAAGCCCGATAAATTTAACAAAATTGTATATTTATGAGGCAATGTTAAATAAGTAAGTTTATAAAAAGTAAATTAGAATTTTAGGAGAAGTTGGTATGGATTTTAATAATTTGATTCCTGAATTATCAGTTTTTGATATTCTTCAAACTAAAAAATTTTACAAAGAATTAGGGTTTAAAATAGAGTACGAACGACAGAAAGAGAAATTTATTTTTATGTCTTTTCAAGATAGTCAGTTTATGTTTGAACAAATTCATGATGCTGGGTGGAACACAGGAGAATTAACCTATCCTTTAGGAATAGGAGTAAATTTTTCCATAGCAGTTGATGATATTGAAAACCTATATACATTAGTTAAAAGTAAAAAATTAGAGATTTACAAAAAACTGACTAAAAGTGTATATTTGGTTAACGGAATAGAAGAAATACAGATGGAGTTCTTGATTCAAGATCCAAATGGATATTTATTGAGATTTACAAACTGATAACTTCCAATCTGTCTAAATCATTGAATGGTGTAAAAAGCACATAACTTTAAGATTATAAAATCTTTCAGCTATGTGCTTTTACTGTATTCAGTAATTTTTTTGGAAAAGTTGTAGTAAAGCTTGAAGAATTTGCGAGTACCATAGTAGCGGAGCAGATACAGAAGAGTTTTTCTACAGGCCGGGACTAAAAGATGGACTGAATATGAAAAGTGCAGTAAAATTTATATTAGAAATGTTTTCGGGAAATATTCCGGGAGGGGAACTAAAGGATGAAGAATGAAATAAGAGTTCTGTCGGTTTTTCCGATAGAAGTACAGGGGAGAAGAAAACCTGGTGTTTGATAAAGTTTTAAGGAGATAACTGTGAAGATAGATATAGTTAAAACGAAAGAGTGCTACAATTCATTGTCATCGGATATGCTATGTGACTGTGATTATTGTAAGCTTTACTATGCTAAGTCAAGAAAAGAATTTTCTGAATGATAATTCATATTATGTTGGAGATTTTAACATAAAGATTGCAGATTCACATCCCAATACCGGAATTAGTGATGAACACTTTGTTCTGGAAGTAATCACTATGAATTCTATGAAATTATCGATTAAGGGATAATTCGGGTTTGTAGAAATAAAGTATATGAATTTACGGAGGTAAAGAAAATGAAAAAAATAAGAGAAATGTCTGTTTACTTAATAGTGATAATTCTAGCTTTTTATGTTTTACCTGTTTTAATTAATGATACAGGAACCGGCATATTCTTCTTACTAATTTTAATTCCGATTATCTGTTTTTTAGCTTCTCTAATTTATGGAATTAGACATTCTTTTAACTTGATATTTTTATTGCTAATTATGTTACTCTTTGTTCCGACTATATTTATATTTTATAATGAAAGTACAGCTGTTTATGTATTGATATATGGTATAATTGCAACAACAGAAAATCTTTTGGGAAGCTTAATTAAAAAAATGAGTAATTAAGAAATCCCTGTTTACCGGTCAGGATAAATTTAGTGAGGTTCATTTTATAATAGAAAAAATAAGGAAATAGTGGTAATATATGAAACTACAATTAAAAGTAAGATTTATTATTTAAGAAATCAAAAGGTTATGCTTGATTTTGAACTTGCTGAAATTTATGGGTATACAACGACAAGATTTAACGAACAAGTAAGAAACAACGCTGAGAAATTTGATGATGATTTTATGTTCCGGTTGACGAAGTCGGAGTTTGAAAACTTGATATCGAAAAAATCAACATCAAGTTGGGGCTGTCGTAGAAAACTACCTTATGCTTTACAGCGCAGGGAATTTATATGCTTTTTATTAAGGGGAGAACCGGCAGTTAAGCAAAGCAAGGCTTTAATACGAATGTTTAAGTAGATGAAAGACTTTATAATTGAAAATCAAGATTTTATCAGTACAAAAGAATTGCTGCAAGAAGTATAAAATTGGTGGAGGACTTATACAGTATGGAATTGAAATTGGAAAATACAGAATCGGAAAGAACACATGAACTGGCAAATCTAATCAGAGCTTACAACAGAGCCAATAGAGAACCATCTAAAAGTGAACCTCTTAATATCTACTTGGAAGATGAAGAGGGTGATTTAATGGGAGGAATGGTAGCGGAGACTTTCGGGAATTGGCTTGAGATTGAATA
>CAUQKD010000054.1:0-11512 GCA_963518365.1 uncultured Lachnoanaerobaculum sp.
ATAAACTCGTCAAACTCTGTAGCAGGCATTATATCTATAAAATCCGCTCCGATTTTTTTCAGATAATCCGTCTTTTCAGAAATTCCCTTAAATGTACCCTTATCTACTATTTTGGAACTGTTTGATTTTGTAAAGCCTCTTACATGAAGTCTATAGATAAATGCGGTATCCAAATTCTTATCCTCAACAGCCTTCACATTATCAAAGTCATTTCCCCAATCAAAATCCGCTATATATACAGGACTTCTTCTCTCATTGTCTATCAAACTGACTTTACCGAAGCTGTCTCTACCTGAAAAGCTCTTGCCGTACTCATCCGCAAACAGCCCCTTATCGTCTTCAAGCGCGTACTCCATGTTCTTTTTCAGGCGCATATCCACCTGCATAAACCAAACATCACCTACTCGTGATTTGGGCGGAAACTCTATTTTTTCCACCGCCTCTTCCACATTTCTCTCATAAAGGTTTATATAAAGTCTCTTACACTTTCTTATAACCTTTATGCAAAAAAAGGAGGGCGTGACGGTAATGCCTGCCGGATAATAAAAACTCTTATATCTGTCAACTCTTACTGCCATAACAACCTCCTTTAAGTATACATATTATATTTCTATATCCAGTTCTACCGGACAATGGTCTGAGCCGAAGATTTCACTGTGAATCTTTGCTTCTTTTATTCTATCTTTTAATTTATCAGATACTATAAAATAGTCAATACGCCAACCGACATTTTTTGCTCTGGCGCCTCCCATATAGGACCACCATGAGTAAGCATCCGTCTTGTCAGGGTATAACACTCTGAAACTGTCTACAAAACCTGAGGACAAAATAACATCCATCTTTGCCCTCTCCTCATCTGTAAATCCGGCATTTTTTCTGTTTGTCTTCGGATTCTTAAGATCTATTTCCGTATGTGCCACATTCAAATCACCACAGAATATTACAGGCTTATTCTTTTCAAGTTCCAAAATGTACTTAAGGAAAGCGTCCTCCCAAGTCATTCTGTACTCAAGCCTTGTAAGCCCTCTTTGAGAGTTCGGAGTATAACAGGTAATCAGATAAAAGTCTTCATACTCTGCAGTAATCACTCTGCCCTCATTGTCATGTTCCTCTATTCCGATACCGTAAGTCACATTGAGAGGCTTATCCTTGGTAAATATTGCCACACCTGAGTAACCTTTTTTTTGCGCATAGTTCCAGTAGTCATAGTATCCCGGAAGATCAAGCTCTATCTGACCTTCCGAGAGCTTTGACTCCTGTATACAGAATATATCCGCATCAATATCTCTGAAAAAATCCAAAAATCCCTTTGTCACAGCCGCTCTGAGACCGTTGACATTCCATGAAATCATCTTTTTCATATCAGTCGTCACTCTCTTCATCTGCAGAAACTGTGTATGTGAATCTCTTTCTTGCCATCTCGTCTGAGTCAAGGTACTCATCATATGTGGTAATCTTATCTATAAGACTTCCGCCTATAATCTCCATGATTCTGTTGGCTGTAGTCTGTACTACCTGATGGTCTCTTGATGAGAATATAAGCACACCCTTGAACTTTTCAAGTCCCGTGTTGAGTGCCGTAATAGACTCCATATCAAGGTGGTCGGTAGGCTCGTCAAGGATAAGTACATTTGCTCCGCTTATCATAAGCTTTGAGAGCATACAGCGCACCTTCTCACCACCTGAAAGTACATTTACCTTCTTTACGCCGTCTTCACCTGCAAAGAGCATTCTTCCGAGGAAGCCTCTTACATATGTGGCATCCTTATTCTCAGAATATCCTGTCAGCCAGTCAACTATTGTTTCATCGCCTGAAAAGTCCTTTGTGTTGTCCTTAGGGAAATAGCTCTGTGTGGTGGTAAGTCCCCACTTAAAGCTTCCGCCATCAGGTTCCATCTCTCCTGCAAGTATCTTAAACAGCACCGTCTTTGCCTTCTCGTTAGGTCCTACAAGTGCCACCTTGTCCTCTCTGTTTAACACAAAGCTTATATTGTCAAGGATTTTCTCACCGTCAATTGTCTTTGAAAGATTCTCAACGGTGAGCACCTCATTTCCTATCTCTCTGTTCGGTCTGAAGTCTATATAAGGATACTTTCTTGATGAAGGCTTGATATCGTCAAGCTCAATCTTTTCCAAAGCTCTCTTTCTTGAAGTCGCCTGCTTTGACTTTGAAGCATTTGCAGAGAATCTTTGAATGAACTCCTGCAACTCCTTAATCTTTTCTTCTTTCTTTCTGTTGGCTTCCTTCATCTGGCGAACCATAAGCTGACTCGACTCATACCAGAAATCATAGTTTCCGGCATAGAGCTGTATTTTACCGTAGTCGATATCGGCAATCATTGTACAGACTTTATTGAGGAAGTATCTGTCATGAGATACGACTATGATTGTATTCTCAAAGCTGATAAGGAACTCCTCAAGCCATGCAATAGCGTCCAAATCAAGGTGGTTTGTAGGCTCGTCAAGCAAAAGTATGTCGGGATTACCGAAGAGCGCCTTTGCAAGAAGCACCTTTACCTTAAGGTTTGAAGGCATATCGCTCATCAATGTATAGTGATGTTCGGTATCCACTCCAAGTCCGTTTAAAAGTGCTGCCGCATCCGACTCCGCCTCCCAGCCGTTCATATTGGCAAACTCACCCTCAAGGTCAGCCGCCTTTATACCGTCTTCTTCGGTAAAATCAGGTTTTGCATATATTGCATCCTTTTCCTTCATTATCTCATACAGTCTTGCATTTCCCATGATTACGGTATCTAAAACCGTATATGCATCATACTTGAAATGATCCTGCTCTAAGAATGAAAGTCTCTCTCCCGGTGTTATAACAACATCACCGTTGGTAGGCTCTATCTGTCCTGAAAGTATCTTTAAGAATGTAGACTTTCCGGCACCGTTAGCACCTATAAGTCCGTAACAGTTGCCCGGTGTAAACTTTATATTAACATCTTCAAAAAGGGCTTTCTTTCCTAATCTAAGGGTTATTCCATTTGCACTTATCATTATTATTCTCCTAAGAGTTTATCAACCGCCGCCATCTTTGTACAAAGACACAGAAGCTTTGCGGCTATCTCCAAATCACCTACAGGTGGGAATGAAGGAGCGATACGAATATTCTTGTCATGAGGGTCGTTTCCGCCCGGGAATGTAGCTCCCGCTCCTGTAAGTACAACTCCTGCTTTCTTACATTTTGATACCACTTCTTTTGCACATCCGTCCATAGTATCAAATGATATGAAGTATCCGCCCTTCGGCTTTGTCCAACTTGCTATTCCAAGTCCGCCAAGCTCGCTCTCAAGTGTATCAAGCACCATCTCAAACTTAGGTCTGAGTGAGTTTGCGTGCTTTTTCATATGCTCAACCATGCCGTGGATATCCTTAAAATATCTTACATGTCTGAGCTGATTTACCTTGTCATGTCCGATTGTCTGCATCTTCAACTGCTTCTTTATATCCTCAAGGTTGTTATGTGATGTTGCAAGTGCCGCAATACCCGATCCAGGGAATGTAACCTTTGATGTTGAAGCAAACTTATATACAAGATCCGGATTTCCGGCTCTCTTACACTCGGCTAAAATCTCTATAAGATGATCCTGGTCAAGGTCATAGAGATGGTGAATTGTATAAGCATTATCCCAATAAATTCTAAAATCCTTGGCTGCAGGTTTTAATCTTGCAAATCTTCTTACAACCTCGTCTGAGTATGAGTTTCCTGTAGGGTTTGAATACTTAGGTACGCACCAGATTCCCTTTATTGAATCGTCGTTTTGTACAAGTTCTTCTATCATATCCATATCAGGACCGCTCTCAAGCATCGGTATACATACATTCTCAAAACCAAAGTACTCCGTTATTGCAAAATGTCTGTCATATCCCGGTACGATACATAAGAATCTTACTTTATCAAGCTTACACCAAGGTGCTGAACCCATTACTCCATGTGTATATGATCTTGATATACAGTCATACATTACATTAAGACTTGAGTTTCCGTAGATAATAAGGTTGTCCGCCGGAACCTCCATCATATCTCCCATAAGTTCCTTTGCCTCAGGGATACCGTCAAGCACGCCGTAGTTTCTGCAGTCTGAGCCGTTCTCACTCATAAGATCGGCATCCGATGAAAGTACATCCATAAGTCCCATTGAGATATCAAGTTGCTCCTGTGAAGGCTTTCCTCTGCTCATGTCAAGTTTCAAGTCTTTAGCCTGCATAGCCTTATATTCAGCCTTCAGGCTTTTCTTTAATTCCGTCAATTCTTCTTTTGTCAAATCTGCGTATGGCATCTTTATAATCTCCTAACTACTTATTCCTGCTTATTTCCTCAAGCTTTTCCCTCAACTCTTCAAGCTTTTCCTGACTCTTTAAAATCTTTGATCTTTGGTCAAATACAAGCTCGTCTTCTCTCAAAAGGTCATTGGCGGCTACATACTCACCGATAACCATTTTGTATGACTTTATAATATCTTCTTCTATCTTTATGTCTCTTTTCAGCTTTGTTATATCGGCCAATTCCTTACCCTTGTTCAAAGCCGACTGTGCTATCTTCTGTCCTTCTTCTTTTGCAATACTTCCATATATGCTTAATTTCTTGAAAAAATCTTCCATATAGCCTCCTTTATTCAAATATACATAGTATAAATACTTAAATGAGTTTTAGCAAGTAAAAGCTTATATATCTGGATTTTTTTTGACTTTATCCTAAATAAAATCATCTCAGTGCCATAAATGCCGCCATATTACCTCTCTTCTCGCCCATCACTCTGTGTGAATACAAAAGTTCTTTATTGCAGGCGGTGCATATATTGGAAGTAAATATATTCTCCTCAGGTATTCCGGCATCTTTTAATACTTTTTCATTGGCTTTCCACAGTGAGAGCCTAAAGTGGTCCTCTCCGTCTTCTCTGAATATATTATCCATATCCTCTTTATCAAAGTTTTTTGAAAACTCCTCATACACATCCGTGCTTACCTGATAGCAATCAGCACATATGCCGGGACCTATACAGGCAATTATATCCTCCGCCCTGCTGAAAAAATGCTTGTTCATCTCTTCTACCATAACTGCACCCATTCTTTTACAGGTACCTCTCCAGCCTGAATGTGCCAGTCCGATTACATTATTTACCCTGTCATAAAAATAAAGGGGAATACAGTCTGCAAAAAAAGCTCCTAATGTAATGCCCCTTTCATTTGTTATAAGTCCGTCAATATTTCTGTAGTCTCTCTCAAACAGTACTCCCTTGCCCTTATCGGCCGCACTCACCACTCTTACATTGGTGGAATGTTCCTGATAAGACAGTGTAAAGCTTTCAAGCTCAACACCCAGAGCCTTTGCCATTCTTTTGTAGTTTTCAAGTACACCTTCTCTATTGTCAGGCTCTCTGCTGAAACTTAAGTTCATAGTCGCATACACACCTGTACTTACTCCGCCTATCTTTGTGGAAAAGCCCTGCACTATATTGTCATATTTTTCCAATGCGTCAAATGACAGATATTCCACACCGTTTTTTGCTCCTTTAAGTGTCAAAATATTCTTATCATTCTTTTTTAATATCTTCAATAAAACGCTCCTTTTACCCAGTCTATATTTGACCCAATTATACCTATGCAGTCAAATCTTATGTTCATGTTAAAGTAATGATTTTCATTTAAGAAAAATCTTGCCATATTTTTTATCTTTTGCCGTTTTTTAAAATCTACAGCTTCAAGCGGATAACCGAAGCTCTCATTCTTTCTGTATTTTACTTCTATAAAAAGCAGTGTATTATCTTCCCTTGCTATGATGTCTATTTCACCGAATCTGTTTTGATAATTTCTCTCCAAAATTTTTACTCCGCGGCTTTTTAAAAACTCCACAGCCATGTCCTCTCCGAGGCTTCCTATCTTACGCTTATTCACCGACAAAGTTTCCTATAAAAGTTCTTCTGTGTATATCACAGGCTCCGCAGACTTTCAGTGCTTCTATATGCTTTGCTGTACCGTATCCCTTATTGGATGCAAATCCGTACTCGGGGTAGATTTTGTCATATTCAAGCATCAGTCTGTCTCTTGTTACCTTTGCAAGTATACTTGCAGCCGCGATATTGACACTCTTTGCATCTCCCTTTACTATACCCACCTGCTTTATATTTATACCGGGGATATGCACCGCGTCCACAAGCAAAATATCAGGTGTCTTACTAAGCTTTGATATCGCCTCTCTCATAGCTTCATATGTGGCCTGCAATATGTTTATCTCATCTATAAGTGCGTTTGAGGCAATACCTATTCCGTAAGCAATCGCCTCCTGTTTTATCTGATCAAACAGCACATCTCTTCTTTTTTCGGTTACCTTCTTTGAGTCGTTCAAAAACGGTAAGAATATATCCTTCGGCAATATAACAGCCGCCGCAACCACAGGTCCTGCAAGCGGTCCTCTGCCCGCCTCATCTATACCTGCAACCGCTCCCAAATCACTGTATTTATTTTCAAATTCTCTCATGCCCTCAAGTCTTTGTCTCTCAAGAGCAAGCTTTTCTTCACTTATTTTTCTCATATCTACCTACGGCATCTGTAATGTAATCCTGCCAAGCTTACCCGACCTGAACTCGTTTACCAAAACGGAAGCCGCCTTGTCATAATCAAGTTCTCCTCCCTTTTTGGTACATCCTCTTACGGTAGCTATTTTTATAAGGACGGCATTCTCGTCTTCACCTTCTTTAATATCAAATCTTTCTTCCAAAACTTCCGGCCTGTTTTTTAAAAGCCATTTGATAAGTTCAAGCCCAAGTTCTCTGATATCTATAATCATATCGTTTATAGAGCCGATAAATGCAATCATCTCTCCCACTCTCTCATCCTCAAACTTCGGCCACAGTATACCCGGAGTGTCCAAAAGTTCCACCTGACCTTTAAGCTTTATCCACTGATTGCCCTTGGTCACACCCGGCTTATTCCCTGTCTTTGCCATAGCTCTTCCTGAAACGGTATTGATAAGAGTTGACTTCCCGACATTAGGAATTCCTGCAACCATAGCCCTTACCGGTCTGTTCTTTATACCTCTTTTGGCATCTCGCTCTCTCTTATCCTTAGACACATTCTCTATCGCTTTTATAAGTGAGTTGACACCGTTTTTTTGCCTTGAGTCCATGAACATACACTCATAGCCCTTCTCCTTATAATAGCTTGCCCATCTTATATTGGCATTTTCATCCGCCAAATCCGCCTTATTCAGTATGATAATTCTTGACTTACCCGTGCCAAGCCCCATTATCTCGGGGTTTCTTGTAGCTTCGGGAGCTCTGGCATCTGTCATCTCTATAATAATATCCACAAGCTTTATAGCATCTGACATAGCACGCTTTGCCTTGGTCATATGCCCCGGATACCACTGTATTTTCATAAAAAATCCTTTCGTATACTTATCTGATAAAACCTATTCTTTTTATAGGCAACAATCTTATCCATGCATTACCTATTATCATATCCTTTGTTATATTGCCTATAGTGGAAGTTCTGGAATCTTCACTTCCCACTCTGTTATCACCAAGTACAAAATACTCCTTCGACATAAGCTGTATCTCTTCTGTGGCCAAACCGCCTGTACTCGCTTCACAAAACTTCTCAAGCGCCTTTCCGTTTATATAGACATAGCCGTCCTTTATATTTACCGTCTCACCGGGAAGACCTATAACTCTTCTGATACATACTCTGCCGTCTCTGTTTTTAAACGCTATTACATCAAATCTTTTCGGCTTGAAGAATGTGTATGCCGCCTTGTTTATAAGCGCCGCTTCACCCTGTTCTATCTGTGGCGACATTGACTGCCCCACCATATATGTTCTGTCCCCGAATATGAATACTACAAACCAGGCAAGTGAAAGTATCACCGCCAGTTGCATAAGAGTATCAAGTACAATTAAAAATTTTGATTCCTGTTTCTTTATTTTCATCTCTTGCCCTGTTTTTTTATTCTGTTTTTTGTTAAACTACTGTATAGTAGTGTATTAAATTTCTCTTTTAGAACTTCGTTTTATTATAGCATATAGGAGAAGACTATGGAATATCGTATCGAGCATGACTCTATGGGAAATATAGAGGTGGAAGCGGACAAATATTTCGGTGCACAGACAGCCAGAAGCCTGTCAAACTTTAAAATAGGCACCGAGAAGATACCGCCTGAAGTTATAAGAGCATTTGCATATCTGAAAGCGGCCTGTGCCGCCACAAATAACGAGCTTGGCAAGCTTTCAAAAGAAAAGGCGGATATAATAAACACTGTTTGTAAAGAAATACTTGAAGGAAAACTTGATGAGCATTTTCCGCTTTCGGTATGGCAGACCGGCAGCGGAACTCAAAGTAATATGAACGTAAATGAGGTCATTACAAACAGAGGCAATGAACTTGCAGGTAAGAGATTACTTCACCCCAACGACGATGTAAATATGTCACAGAGCTCAAATGATACATTTCCTGCCGCAATGCATATAGCGGCATTGATTGAAATCAGCGACAAATTACTGCCTTCACTTAATGAACTTATACTTGCTTTTAAAAGGCTTGAAGAAGAGAATGCAGGCATCGTAAAATCAGGCAGAACACATTTGCAGGATGCCACTCCGATAGCTTTCTCACAGGAAATCAGCGGTTGGAGAGCTTCACTTGAAAACGACTGTAATCAGATAAGCAACTCACTTGAGTTTATCAAAAAGCTTGCACTCGGAGCCACCGCCGTTGGTACAGGACTTAACTGTCCTAAGGGTTTTGACAGCGCTGTAGCAAAAAATATTTCAAAGCTTACAGGTAAGGAATTTATCACGGATGGCAACAAGTTTCACGCTCTTACCTCAAAGTCGGAGCTTTCCTTTGTACACGGCGGCTTATCTTCACTGGCAACAGACCTTATGAAAATAGCCAATGATATCAGATGGCTCTCAAGCGGTCCAAGATGCGGACTCGGTGAAATATTTATACCTGAGAACGAACCCGGAAGTTCTATAATGCCCGGCAAGGTAAACCCTACACAGTGTGAATCCATGACTATGGTCTGTGTACAGGTTATGGCAAATAATGTCGCAGTAAATATGGCTTCAAGTCAGGGTAATTTTGAGCTGAATGTTTTCATGCCTGTACTTATTCACAACTTCCTGCAGTCCGTAAGACTGCTGTCCGACGGTATGGAATCTTTCAGAGTACACTGTGTATGCGGAATAAAGGCAAACAGACAAAAGATGCATGAAAATCTTCACAATTCACTGATGCTTGTAACCGCCATCAGCCCTTATATCGGCTATGAATCGGCAGCAAAGGTAGCAAAGCTTGCACATAAAGAAAATATATCACTGAAAGAAGCTACTTTAAAACTTGACTTAATGACTGAAGAAGAGTTTGATAAGGTTTTTAAACCTGAAGAAATGGTATAGAAAGGATTTGTAAAGGATTTATATGGCAAAAACAAAAAGTCCTGACATGACAAAGGGCAATATAACCGCACAGCTTTTATTATTCTTCTTTCCGATACTGCTGGGAACATTCTTTCAGCAGCTCTACAACACCGCCGATGCGGTCATAGTGGGACAGAATGTAGGAAAGCTGGGGCTTGCGGCGGTAGGAGGTACTACAAGTACACTGATAAACCTCTTTATCGGAATATTCGTCGGTCTCTCGTCAGGATTCAGTGTAATCATTTCACAACATTTCGGTGCCAAGAACCACAGACTTGTAAGTGAATGTGTACACACGGCAATTATGTTCTCAATTATAGTAGGTATAGTGGTAAGTATATTGGGTGCTATATTTTCAAAGACTATGCTCTCATATATGAATGTACCTGAAGATATAATGCCTATGGCAATCCCTTATCTTCAAATCTACTTCCTCGGACTTGCACCGAACCTTATCTACAACATGGGTGCAGGGCTTTTAAGAGCTGTAGGCGATTCAAAGACTCCGCTGATTTTTCTTATTATCAGCTGCTTTATCAATATAATACTTGATATACTTTTGATAAAATATATCGGTATGGGCGTGGTCGGAGCGGCAATTGCCACAGTCACCTCACAGGTGGTCAGTGCAATACTTGTAATAATAGTACTTTCACGCAGAAAGGACGCACTGAGACTCTTTATAAGAAAGTTGCATATCAACTTTTCCGAGTTAAGAAAAATGGTCAGCATAGGTACCGCCGCAGGAATGCAATCCGCCATGTACACTATTGCAAATATACTTATACAGGCCTCTATCAACACTCTTGGAACCGATACCATTGCCGCCTTCACAGCCTACGGCAAAATAGATACACTGTTTTGGATGACAATACAGTCACTCGGTATATCCGTGACCACATTTACAGGACAAAACTTCGGCTACGGCAACAAAGAAAGAGTTAAAAAAGGTATCATACACGGAATGATTCTTTCTGTTGTGATTACCGGAATAGTTATGCTCTTACTGAAGCTTTTCGGCAGAAGCATCTATACACTGTTTACAGCTGATAAAAGCGTACTTGATATAGGTACAGATATGCTCAACTTTATGGTGGTCGCCTTCCCGACCTATATCACCATCGAGATATTCTCAGGCTCGCTTCGCGGTATTGGAGACAGCTGGATACCTATGATAATGACTGCAAGCGGCGTATGCGTACTAAGAATAGCATGGATAATAATAATGGTACCTAAGTACCCGAATATATTCACCATACTTTGGGCTTATCCGCTCTCATGGGTAACCACAAGTATACTGTTTATCATATATATGTTTTTATTCAGCAAGATGAGACGCTGGTTAAAAGATAATATATACTAAAAAAAGGGGTTGGTGTGACTCAATTTAAGTTACACCAACCCTTTATTACCGTCTTTTTATCGGGGTTTTCTTATCTCTATGCCCCTTGACTCTATACTCTTTCTTATATTAAGCATCTGTACATCCGTACCTGCTATCACATCGGCACATTCTTTAAGCTGTCTTTCCACATCCTCGGAGTCGATAAACTCCTTCTTATACTTTAGCTGATGGTCAAGGCTTGCCCAAAAATCCATAGCAATTGTCCTTATCTGTACTTCCACTCTCATAGGCTGCTTTTTATCCGAGAAAAATACAGGTATTTCAATTATAAGATGATAGGAACGGTATCCGTTTTCTTTAGGTTTCTTTATATAGTCCTTGACTGCAATAAGCTTCACATCATCCTGCCTTGTAAGCATATCGGCAACTTCATAAATATCGTCAAGAAATGAACATATGACTCTGATACCTGCAACATCGTCCAGATTTTTTACTATGGATTCAAGTGTCAGAGGCAGTCCGCGCCTTTTCAGCTTTTCCACTATACTCTTAGGCTTTTTTACTCTGGATTTTATCACCTCAATAGGATTTCTCCTGTTCTTTACCGAAAGCTCATCATTTAAAACCTCAAGCTTTGTTTTCACCTCTCTGATAGCACAGGTGTACATCATCATCGCTTCCTGAAACTTCTGTGCCATTTCATGTATTTCATCCGGTATCTGTACCAAATCAGGAACCTGTACAA
>CAUQKD010000055.1:0-11476 GCA_963518365.1 uncultured Lachnoanaerobaculum sp.
AGAATAGGTATATTGTATATACTTGGAGCCGCATTTGGATTTGCCATGATGGGGCTCTTTGTACGATTGGCAGGTGAACTGCCTACATTTGAAAAGGTATTTTCAAGAAATTTTGTGGCGGCTGTTGTAGCATTTGTTATGCTTATAAAAGGCGGTTACAAGTGGCAAAATATAGGAAGAAAAAATTGGATTTTGTTGTTGCTAAGGTCATCATGCGGCTTTGTAGGAGTTATATGTAACTTCTATGCGATTGACCATATGAATATAGCGGACGCTTCCATATTGAATAAGCTCAGCCCTTTCTTTGCGATATTGTTGAGTTTTATAATCCTACAGGAAAAACCGGTTATGATGGATATCCTCACTACGGTAGTAGCCTTTATAGGTGCAATATTTGTAGTAAAGCCGAGTGCGGACTTTGCATTTTTAGTGGCGATGATAGGAGTTCTCGGAGGATTTATGGCAGGTGTGGCTTATGCCCTTGTCAGAAAGATGGCCGGAGGCGGAGTGACGGGAATGTTTATAGTATTTTTCTTCTCGGCATTTTCAAGTATATGCTGTATACCGCTTATGGCTATAAATTTTGTCACTCCAAGTACTGCGCAGTTTGCGATGCTTATCGGATCGGGTTTTTCGGCAATGATCGGTCAGATTTGTATTACAAAAGCTTATACACATGCTCCTGCAAAGGAGATTTCAGTATATGACTATACGCAGGTTATATATTCGGCATTGCTCGGATTTATATTTGTAGGTCAGGTACCTGATGTAATGAGCTTATTAGGTTATATAATAATTATATCCATGGCGGTAGTGAAATGGGTATACAACAATAAGAAAGTCCCTGATTAAGGGGATTTTTTATTGCACCAATATAATTCTAAAAATAAAACATATCTCAAAATATTTTTGTGGCAATACTTGTACATATATAGTATAGTAGGCTTATATGAAAGAATAAAAATATGTTAAATTAAATATATTATTCTGATAAAATAGATATAATTAGTTAGAAATATTTAATTTAGAAGGGGGATTATGGAGAATTTTTTGGATTTGAAGAAATTAAATACTTTTGTAAAGATAGCGGAGTCGGGAAGCTTTTATAAAGCATCTATGATACTTGGATATTCGCCTGCAGCCGTATCAATACAGATACAGCAATTGGAGTTCGACCTTGGAACAAGGTTGTTTGACAGACTTGGAAAGCAGGTACATCTGACAGATTACGGTAAGCAATTTTACCCTTATGCCGAAAAGATACTTATGCTCAATGAAGAGGCGAAGGAGTCGCTTATAATGTCTGAGGACCCTATAAGCGGAGAGCTTAGAATAGGTACGGTTGATTCCATATGTGATACATTGTTTCCGCAGATACTTGCAGAATACCACGAAAAAAATCCCGGTGTTATACTGGAAATTAAAGTGTCCACACCGGCTGAATTGTTCGATGCACTGAAGCACAACAGTATTGATATAATGCTGTTTTTGGATAAGCCGTATGTTGCAAAAGATTTTGTGGAAGATATTCAGGTGGATACCGATGTGGTATTTTGTGCATCGGCTAAGCATCCTCTGGCATGTAAAAAGTCTATAGATTTGAAGGAAGTGTTGGAATATCCTTGTATACTTACAGAGAAAAATTCAAGCTACAGATATATATTGGAGAATAAACTGTCTGAACTGGGGTTGAGTATAAGCCCCGGTATAGAGTCACAGAATACAAATCTTATTATCAAGCTGCTTTGTAAAAATATGGGATATTCTGTTTTGCCGAGATTTTTGATAGAACAAAAGTTAAGAGATGATGTGCTTAAGGTGCTTCCGATAAAGGACTTCAATATCAAGGCAAAGTATCATGTGTTGCACAAAAAGGACAAGTTTGTCAACAGACAGATGGAAAGCTTTATAAATTTGTTGAAAAAACAGGCGGATGTATTACAGGTCGTTGATAAGTATCAGGATATTGCAATGAGCGTGTAAGATATCACTGAACTGACGTTCTTTATACTATACTTTTATTTTGCCTCATGCTATAATTTTTCATGTTGGCGGTTTGCCACGAGATAGGGGTTAAATAATGGAATTTAAATTACATTCAGAGTTTTTGCCTACAGGAGACCAGCCTCAGGCAATAGAGGCACTTGTAAACGGATTCAGAGAGGGAAATCAGTTTCAGACATTGCTGGGTGCCACAGGTTCGGGTAAGACCTTTACAATGGCAAATGTTATTCAGAAGTTACAAAAGCCCACACTGATAATAGCACATAACAAGACATTGGCGGCACAGCTGTACGGTGAGTTCAAGGAGTTTTTCCCTGAGAATGCGGTGGAATACTTCGTTTCTTACTACGACTATTATCAACCGGAGGCATATGTACCGTCTACAGATACATACATTGAGAAAGATTCGGCAATAAATGATGAGATAGATAAGCTGAGACACTCCGCAACCGCATCACTTTCAGAGAGAAAGGATGTTATTATAGTTGCTTCGGTCTCATGTATATACGGACTTGGAAGCCCTATAGATTATCAGGAGATGGTGGTATCTTTAAGGCCGGGAATGGAAAGAGACAGAGATGATGTCATCAGGAAGCTTATTGATATGCAGTATGACAGAAATGATATGGATTTTCACCGCGGTACTTTTCGTGTGAGAGGAGATGTACTTGAAGTATTTCCGGCCGCATCCACATCTACAGCATTAAGATTTGAATTTTTCGGTGATGAAGTGGACAAAATACTTGAGATAGATACGCTTACGGGAAATATTATAGCGGAACTTGCGCATGCCGTGATATTCCCGGCATCACACTATGTGGTGGCACCGGAGAAGATGAAAGTGGCTACTGAAAACATACTGAAAGAGTGTGAAGAGAGAGTAAGTTTCTTCAAATCTGAGGATAAGCTTATAGAGGCTCAGAGGATTGATGAGAGAACGCATTTTGATGTGGAAATGATGAGAGAGACGGGCTTTTGTTCGGGAATAGAAAACTATTCAAGACATCTCACAGGTTCTGCACCGGGAGAACCGCCATACACACTTATAGACTACTTTAAGGACGATTTTCTTATCATTGTAGATGAGTCACATATCACAATACCGCAGGTCAGAGGAATGTATGCAGGAGACAGGTCAAGAAAGACGACCTTGGTCAACTACGGCTTCAGACTGCCTTCGGCACTTGATAACAGACCTTTGGAGTTTTCGGAGTTTGAATCAAAGATAGATCAGATGCTTTTTGTTTCCGCGACACCGAGCGTATATGAAAAAGAGCATGAGATGCTTAGAACAGAGCAGATTATAAGACCTACCGGTTTGTTGGACCCGCCTATAAGTGTCAGACCTGTAGAAGGTCAGATAGATGATCTGATAGGTGAGGTGAATAAAGAAATTGAAAAAAAGAACAAAATTCTTATCACTACACTTACAAAAAGAATGGCGGAAGACCTTACCGAATATATGAAGGAAGTGGGTATAAGAGTTAGATATCTTCACTCGGATATCGATACTTTGGAGAGAGCCGAGATTATCAGGGATATGAGACTTGACAAGTTCGATGTTCTGGTAGGTATCAACCTTTTGAGAGAGGGACTTGATATACCTGAGATTACTTTGGTTGCGATACTTGATGCGGATAAGGAGGGATTTTTAAGAAGTGAGACTTCACTGATACAGACTATAGGAAGAGCGGCAAGAAACGCCGACGGACATGTGATAATGTATGCCGACAATATGACCGATTCAATGAAGGCGGCTATTGACGAGACCTACAGAAGAAGAGGTATACAGGAAGCTTATAATAAGGAACACGGTATCACTCCGACTACCATAAAGAAGGCGGTCAGAGATCTTATAGCAATATCAAAGGCGGCAGACAGTGTTTCGTCTATTGATAAGGATGTTGAGTCTATGGACAAGACGGAGATACAAAAACTTATAAAAGAGCTTGAGAAAAAGATGTTTAAGGCTGCGGCGGAGCTTGATTTTGAAAATGCGGCACTTTTGCGTGACAAAGTAAGTGAACTTCGTGCAAGTCTGTAAATAAAGCCGGAAAGTTTTTGAGAAACTTCAGGCTTTAATATAAAATATAACGGAGAATAAAAGTGGCAGAAAAAAATGTGTCAAAGAGTCTCGAAAGAGTGGTGGCGGAGACAGCTATGCTTGCAGGTGAGACCATGCTTATAGCGGGAGCGGAGATAAGCAGAGTGGAAGATACTATGAACAGAATACTTGATTATTCAAAGTGTGAATCACATACCGCTTTTGTTTTGGCTACAGGTATCACATTAACTCTTGACAGTGACGAGGGACTTATCACCATGTCAAAGAGAGTACCTGACAGGACTACAAATATAAACAGAATATATCTTATCAACAATGTATCAAGAGCATTAAGTGCGGGTAAAATTGATATATATGAGGCGTATTCAGAAATAAAAAAGATAAAGGATGTAAGACAGTTTACAGGTATTTTATACGGTCTTTCCTTTGTCGGAGTGGCACTGTTTTTTACAATGATGCTTGGAGGAGATTTTACCGACTGTATGGTGGCAGGTATAGCGGGACTTG
The DNA here is from genome assembly GCA_963518365.1 of uncultured Lachnoanaerobaculum sp. Classification (GTDB taxonomy): domain Bacteria; phylum Bacillota; class Clostridia; order Lachnospirales; family Lachnospiraceae; genus Lachnoanaerobaculum. The sequence continues at coordinate 4,577 of CAUQKD010000055.1, forward strand.
CGATGGCTGTAACACAGTGGGTACTTACACCCTTCGGCTTCAATTCATTTTTCTTAAATATGATTTCCACACTCAGTATGGCTCTTACTGCGGTAGGCTTTAAGAAGTTTTTTCTGCCCGGTATAAATATTGATCTTGTGATTATAGGCGGAATCATGCCGATAGTTCCCGGCGTTGTATTCACCACGGCTATGAGAGATACATTGAACGGAGATTATACGGCAGGAGTCAGCAGAATGCTTGAAACCGGAGTGGTGGCTTTTGCAGTGGCGGTAGGTGTGGCACTGGCATATGTTATTTTGTGAGGAGTGTATGATATTTAAAATAATAGGTGCATTTATTGCGGTGGTGGCCTTTTGCATTATGATAGAGCTGCCGAAAAAATATATGGTACAGGCAGGGCTTACCGGAATGATAGGTTGGGGAGTGTATCTGCTGGTGGATATAATAGGACATAGGGTAGAGATAGATGCACTCATATCTGCACTTTGTATAGCTACCATGTCGCATATACTTGCCAGAGTCTTGAAGGCGCCGGTAAGCAACTTTTTGATACCGGGTATACTTCCTATAGTTCCGGGAGGTTCAATATACAGATGTGCATATGCATTTATAAATGAGTCTTCATATCTCAGTACATATATGAATGAGACATTGAAGATTGCAGGCTCAATAGCACTTGCGATATTCTTTGTAGACTCCGTATTCAAACTACATATGCCGAAGAGAAAATAAAAGGCTCCAAGGGCTTACTTTGGAGCTTTTTGCGTGCCTGAAAGCCTAATACATAAAAATGTATAAATATAAATATGCATAAATACCGCATAAAATGTGTCTGTGAATAAAAGACACGAGGCTCCAAACGGTGTTCTTCTCAGACGGACACACATAAAACAGCTGTTTTACAAGGTGTTTTTCTACCGAAGACAGTATAGAAATCACGGTAAAAATCTTGGTGTGACAGCAATTTTATCATAAAAAACAGCAAGATTGCAATTGACTTTTTATAGCCGTAAACTTAATGTAGTAGGTAGATAGAGGGGATTTACACTTCAATCCCTGATACTTTTTTAATAAGAATAATGATCTTTACGGAGGTTGAGTATGTATTATATCGGTGTTGATTTGGGGACTTCGGCCCTTAAACTTGTGATGATGAAGGGCAACGGAGAACTTGTAAAAACCGTATCAAAGGAATATCCGCTTTACTTTCCACGTTCAGGGTGGAGTGAACAAAATCCGACAGACTGGTTTTCGGCGGTAAAGGAGGGGCTTAAAGAACTTGCAGCCTGTGCGGATGAAAAGATAGCGGGTATAAGTTTCGGCGGACAGATGCACGGACTTGTGATTTTAGATAAGGATGACAATGTATTAAGGCCTGCAATACTCTGGAATGACGGCAGAAGTACTGAGGAAACCGATTATTTGAACAATGTTATAGGCAAAGAAAAGCTTTCTAAGCTTACGGCAAATATTGCATTTACCGGTTTTACCGCACCTAAGATACTTTGGGTAAAAAATAATGAGCCTGAGATTTTTGCAAAAATTGCAAAAATAATGCTTCCGAAGGATTATATCAGCTATATGCTCAGTGGAAACTTCTCTACAGATTATTCAGATGCTTCAGGTATGTTGCTTTTGGATGTCAAGAACAAGAAATGGTCAAAGGAAATGATTGATATATGCTCTATTTCCGAGGATATGTTGCCGAAGCTTTGTGAAAGCTATGAGGCGGTAGGAGATATAAAGTCTGAGCTTGCAAAAGAACTTGGACTTAATGAGGGCATAAAGATAGTAGCAGGAGCCGGAGACAATGCGGCGGCGGCCATAGGTACAGCTACAGTGGGTGAAGGTGCCTGCAATATTTCCCTTGGAACTTCAGGAACCGTATTTATCTCAAGTAAGAACTTCGGTGTGGACAGCTTTAATGCCCTACATTCATTTGCTCATGCGGACGGCAACTACCATCTGATGGGTTGTATGCTCAGTGCGGCGTCATGTAACAAGTGGTGGATGGAAGAAATATTAAAGACAAAGGACTTTGCAAAGGAACAAAGTAATATAGACAATCTTGGTGAGAACAATGTTTTCTTTTTGCCGTATCTTATGGGAGAGCGTTCTCCTCACAACGATCCTGATGCCGCAGGTACATTCATAGGGATGAGAATGGATACAAAAAGAGAAGATATGACGCTTGCGGTATTTGAAGGTGTCACCTTTGCTCTCAGAGATTCACTTGAAGTGGCAAGAAGCCTCGGTATCAAGATAGAGAGAACTATGATCTGTGGCGGAGGTACAAAGAGTCCGCTTTGGAAAAAGCTTGTGGCCAATATCCTGAATTTAGAGGTGGATGTACCTATGAGTGAAGAAGGACCGGGATTTGGAGCCGCCATACTTGCGGCGGTAGGCTGTGGAGAGTATGAAAGCGTAGAAAAGGCTGCAAAATCTATAATAAAAATTAAAGAAAAAATAAAACCTGAAGCCGATCTTGTGGTAAAATATGAAGAGAAGTATCAAAAATTCAAAAAGATATATCCTGCCTTAAAGGATGTATTCAAAGAGATTAGATAAGGATGGATTTATGTTAAAGATAGGCACAAAGGCACCGGAGTTTTCACTGCCGGATGAGAACGGAACCGTTAGAAATCTTTCAGATTATGAAGGTAAGAAACTTATATTATATTTTTATCCTAAGGACAATACTCCGGGATGCAGTGCGCAGGCTTGCGGCTTTGGAGAGCTGTATCCGCAGTTTACGGAAAAAGGAGTAGATGTTGTAGGCATCAGTAAGGACAGTGTGGCATCACATAAGAAATTTAAAGATAAGTATTCATTACCTTTTACACTGCTTTCAAACCCTGAGCTGGATGTTATACAGGCTTATGATGTATGGCATGAGAAAAAGCTGTACGGAAAGACTTCCATGGGAGTTGTAAGGACTACATATCTGATAGATGAAAAGGGATTTATTATAGAGGCTATGGAAAAGGTGAAGGCTGCCAAAAATCCGAGTGATATGCTGGAGAGCTTGGGATGAAAATAATAGTATCACCTGCCAAGACTATGGTAGAAAACAGTGACAGCTATATCGGCGGCAGTGTACCTACATATATTGATTATAGTCTGATTCTTTTAGATGAGATAAGAAAAAAGTCTTATGAAGAGATGAAAGAGATTTGGAAATGCAATGAAAAGATTGCAAAAGAAAATTTTGACAGGTTTAAAGATATGAATTTGCAGGGGAGTCTTACCCCTGCAATATTTTCATATCAGGGTATACAGTATCAATATATGGCTGTAAATGTGATGGAAGCTTCTTCACTTGAATATATAAGAGAGAATCTGTATATACTTTCAGGTTTTTTCGGTATACTTAGAGCATTTGACGGTGTGAGTCCTTATAGACTTGAGATGCAGGCAAAGATGGAAATCGGAAAGCACAAAAATCTTTATGAGTTTTGGGGCGATAAGATTTATAAAAGTTTGTTTCAAGATAATGAAGCGGTGATAAATCTGGCTTCAAAGGAGTATTCAAAGACTGTAGAGAAGTACCTTTCAAAAAATGATAAATTTATCACCTGTATATTTGCCGAGAAAAGAAACGGCAAAACAGTACAAAAGGCGACTCTTGCAAAGATGGCAAGAGGTGAGATGGTAAATTTTATTGCCGGTAAAAATATTCAAAATGAAGAAGATATAAAAAAATTTGACAGACTGGGATTTTCTTTTGACAGTGAGTTGTCTGATGCAAACAAGTATGTATTTATATTGGAGCAGCAGTAAAAGTATGTATATTTCAAAACCTTACAAGGGCAGACCTGCGGATATGGAAAACAGGCAGGAAAAAGAAAAAAGATGCTATGATTTCTTGGACGGAATCGGTGTGGAGTACGAGGTGGTCGACCATGACGAGGCCTCGGATATGAAAAAATGTAAAGAGATAGAAGGTGCACTCGGCGTAAAGATTTGCAAAAATATAGTACTTTGCAACAGGCAGGAGACAAAGTTTTTTCTCTTTATGATGCCGGGCGACAAAAAATATGTGACAAAGGATGTTTCAAAGAAACTTGAAATGTCAAGGCTTTCATTTGCAAAGGAGAACTATCTTAAGGAGTTTTTGGATGTGACTCCGGGGTCTGTAAGTGTGCTCGGACTGATGAATGATAAGGACGATGTTGTCAAGCTTGTTATAGACAGAGATGTTATAAAAGCCGATTTTATCAGATGTCATCCCTGTGTAAATACATCTACATTGAAGATAGCGACTGACGACTTTTTGAATAAAGTGATACCGGCACTGAACAAAGAAGCCAAGATAATAGATAATGAATAAGAAAGAGACATTTGTTGCAATTGATTTAAAATCCTTCTATGCCTCTGTGGAATGCAGAGAAAGAAATCTTGATCCGATGGATGTGAATCTGGTGGTTGCAGATGAGAGCAGGACGGCAAAGACGATATGTCTGGCTGTAAGCCCCGCACTCAAAAGTTTCGGAGTGCCCAGCAGACCGAGGCTTTTTGAAGTGTTGAAAAGACTTCAGGAGATAAACCACAGAAAACAAAAGCTTGTAGGAAAACTTGAAGGCAAGTCCTCATCATTGACGGAGATTAGGAAAAATCCGAAGCTTGAAGCCGATGTGGTGGTGGCAATCCCGAGGATGAAAAAGTATATGGAATACAGTGCAAAGATACTTAGCGTATACTTAAAGTATATTTCTCCTGAGGATATATATGTCTACTCGGTTGATGAGGTATTTATAGACCTTGGCGGATATATTTTAGATAATGCTGTAGAGTTTGTGGAAATGATGGTTAAGGATGTCTTTGATACCACAGGAATCATTGCAAGTGCAGGCATCGGTGAAAATATGTATCTTGCAAAGGTGGCGATGGACATTGTGGCAAAAAAGGCTAAGCCGAATAAGCATGGAGCAAGGATTGGAGAACTTAGTATAAGTTCATATAGAGAGCAACTTTGGAGCCATACTCCTATTACAGATTTTTGGAGAGTAGGAAGAGGGTATGCAAAGACTTTGGCTAAGTACGGTATATATACAATGGGAGATATAGCAAGAGAGAGCCTGAAACGAAACAAAGGGAATGAGGGAATGGATCTTTTATACAGGCTGTTCGGTAAGAATGCAAGCTTTCTGATAGAGCATGCCTGGGGAATTGACAGTACGCAGATAAAGTATGTGAAGTCATACGCTCCTGAAAAAAAGAGTATCAGTGAGGGACAGGTTTTACTTAGACCCTACAGTTATGAAGAGATGAGAACCATTGTTATAGAGATGGCGGAGAGGCTTTCATTCTCATTGCTTGAAAAGAATATTTTGACAAAGCAGATTACTCTAAGTCTGGGATATGATATAGAGAGTCTTTCAGACCCTGATATAGCAAAGAAGTACACCGGCAATATTACCAAAGACTTTTATGGAAGAAGTATACCTGAGGGAGCCCATGGCGTGATAAATCTTTTATCATATACCGATTCAACAAAAGAGATATGTAAGAAAAGTGAAGAACTTTTTGAGAGACTTGCAAATCCGATACTGCTGTTTAGAAGGATAACCATAGTTGCAAGTGATATAAGCAATAAAAACAGTACAGGCTACATTGGAAATCTTTTGGAAGCAAGCAGCATTTCTAAAGAAAAAGAGAACAGCAGAATGAAAGCCGTACTTAAAGTAAAAAGAAAGTTCGGAAACAATGCAATATTTAAAGGATTGAATCTAAAGGATGAAGGCACTACACTTGACAGAAACAGGCAGATAGGCGGGCATAAGGAATAAAGTAGAGATACATTAAACCTGATTTCCGTCGTTTCTATCAAAACCGGGTACTCCGGGTGTACAAGATCATAGAAAATTTATATAGTCCACGCATTTATGTTACTGATAAGTTTAAGCATTACTTTTTCAGGACATAATTGTGTGGACTTTTTGTTTGGAGCGAAGAACGTGTACGAAGATATGGAATATAAAGAAATGTTCCTGAATATAATGGTAGTTATTTAGTAATGCGATAAAATTTCTGATTAGTCTTTTATAAATGAGGAAGATTTTAATAAATTTGATGAAGCTATGATAGATTACATATTTAATAGTTTAAGGTTTTATTATAGAATTTCAAGTTTATATGATGAAGTAGATAGAGTGGGATTTGATAAAATAGACATTATAGAAGGTAATAAAAATTATGGAAAGTAAGAGGACTATAGATAAAGATTTGCAGTAAAAAACAAATTTTTATTAATAATAAACTTGAGAGCAATGTAATATTGGTAACATATATTACTGATGCTGATTTAAGAGATTTTCAAGAGAAGTATGTTGATATGGTAAATAATAGACGAAGTTTTTTCTATAGGGTAGATGCAGTATATGATAATGTTGAAAAAGATTTATAGATATAGATATATTGAAAGGAAATGAAGATTATGCCAAGCAATAATAGACCAACAGAAGATGAATTACAGGAAAAAGCAATATAAAATAAAAACTTTAAGAAATTAGAATTGATATGTATAGGTAATTTAAAAGTAAATGAAGATATTGAAGCTATGTTTCCTGATGCCAAGGTCGTTATTGATTAGAGTACTATATGAAAACGCTTTTAGGAGGGTGGAATGACAGTAAAGAACATAGAAGAAATATAAATATAGTAAGTAAATAAAATTTTGTACTATGAAGTTTGACACAATAAAATGTATAAATATATATTAAATATTACAAAATATTGAAGTAATTATTTATTTATACTTCTATAAAATAGATAAAATAACAAAAAATATAGAAGTATATTGTATACAATATTGAAATTTCACAAAATAAGTAATATAATATAATTGTTCTAAAAAAAACACAAGGAGGACACTTCTATGGCAGGACAGATTAGGAT
>CAUQKD010000056.1:0-11209 GCA_963518365.1 uncultured Lachnoanaerobaculum sp.
TGAACTGGTTATTCACATAAGTGCCGAAGAAGAGGTGTTAAGGGATATAGTGGAAAATCAAAACAATTTGGTTTCACTTGGCAGGAGTGAGGACTTTATAGAACTTTTAGAGATAAAGGAAGTTGAACTTAGCCAAGGTATAGATGGTGAGTATGAATTATCTGACGGATATTCCATGTATGTAAATATTGACTGTATAAACATAGATGATCCTGAAGAAGGGGATTACTTCCTTGCAAGAGAAGGTACAAAAAAGCCTGCAAAGGGTACTATATACTATGTGTCAAAGGACTATAAAATAGTAGGAAAAAAACGGGTATTTAATAAAATACCCTGTCTCTTTTCTTCAATTATAGGAATCGGGGGAGATACAAAAAATTATATATATGATCCTGACGGAAAGTATATAGTAAATTTAAATTAAAATTAAAATGTTTACTCATAGTTGTAAGTGGATTTAATTCATTTATTCTGATATTTGGACTTAAGCTTAAATGAATATAATAAGCTTAAGTCCATTTTTAAACACAAAAAGGGAGGTATGAGATGGAAATAAAGGATGAACTGGCGGAGATTTATAAAAAATATAAGGCAAAAGAAAATGAGACAATTTATGAACATACAAACAATCTGCTTTTAAAACTTGAAGAATTAAAAGGTATAGTTGATATGGAGGATATTGATTTAATTACAGAGGCTTGTATATTCCATGATTTTGCAAAAGTAAATCCGTTATTTCAGCGAAGACTTGAGTCGGGGAAAAAGATGGATGAGAACAAAGAGATAGGACATAATATTCTTTCTTTTTATATGGCAAAGAACTATCTTGAAGAATATAGCAAAGAAGATAGGAATATAATTCTATACGCTATATTAAATCATCATAATTATGTTGATAATTTTGAGACTGTAGATAAAAAACAGGATTTGATAAGTGCTAATTTAAAATCCATATCCACTGAAGTATTTAAAGACGATGAGATAGATTTTTTTAAAAATATAGGCTTAAGGGAATTGGCTGTAATTAGAAAACTTAGAACTAATCCTTCAAAAAAATCAATACTTGTAAAAGGTTTTTTACATAAATGTGATTATGCGGCAAGTGCACATAGTAAAATTGATATGCCGAATATACATTTGGAAAGCAGATTGGAAAAGCTGAAAGATGAATTTGTCGGTAAGGGATTTTCAGACGGTTGGAATGAGATGCAGAGATTTGCAAAAGAGAATACAGACAGTAATTTAATACTGATAGGTTCTACCGGACTTGGAAAAACAGAGGCTTCTCTTTTGTGGATAGGGAATAATAAAGGTTTTTATGTGCTTCCGTTAAAAACTGCAATAAATGCAATGTATAGAAGAATTAGGAATACTTTATATAAAGATGATTATGCAGAAAATCTTGGGTTGCTTCATGGTGAGCTTGAAAATATATATTTAGAAGACGAAAGTCCTGCTACAGTAAACAGTGAAACTGAAGAAAGCATGAAGTTTTGGGAGTATTATGGACTTACCCGTGCTATGTCACTGCCGGTAACAATAACTACTCCGGATCAGGTATTCAGATTTGCTTTTAAATATTGTTCCTATGAATTACAGCTTGCCACTTACAGCTATTCAAAAATGGTTATAGATGAGATACAGGCATACTCACCCGATATATTGGCGACCCTTATATATTCTTTACAACTTATAGATATGGTGGGAGGTAAGTTTGCAATTACTACAGCGACATTACCGCCTTTTATAAAAGATTTATTACAAGAGGGTATAGATAAAAAAATAGAATATAAAGAAGATACTTTTTTGAATAATAAGATAAGACATAGAGTAAGCCTAAGACATAGTGCTATCAATATGGACGATATTAAAGCCTTTATAGAGGATAAATACAATCAGGAAAGTATGAAGCTTTTGGTTGTGGTAAATACGGTAAGAAAAGCACAAAGTATTTACAGAGAACTTAAGTCATGGCTTGAAGAAAATGATATTGAGATAGAAATGAATTTGCTACATTCAAAGTTCACAGTACAGCATCGAAGTGAAAAAGAGGATGCCATATTGAAGGACGGTGAAAGCAAATGTAAAAAAAGAGTTATTTGGATTTCTACACAGGTAGTTGAAGCGAGTCTTGATATCGACTTTGACTATTTATTTACAGAATTATCTGACTTGAGCTCTCTATTACAAAGACTTGGAAGATGCAACAGAAAAGGCTTAAAGTCTGTAGATGAATTTAACTCCTATGTATATCTTGATATAGATGAAAATTTGCTTATAAAGTACAGTGACAATAATGCCTATGCCTCATGTGGAATTATATATAAATCTTTGTATGAACTCAGCAAGGCGGCATTGCTTGAATGGGAAACTGAAAATAATACCGGGCTATTTTCCGAAGCGGATAAAAACAAGCTGATTGAGAATTATTTTACTAAGAAAAAGATAGAGGAATATGACAAGATTTATAGCAGTATTTTTACCGAATATCTTAGCGAATACAAAAGAATGTATAAGCATCTTGTGGATATAACGCCTGATTCAAAGAAACCTAATGAAGCAATAAAGGAATTTAGAAATATAATCAGTAGAAGAGTTATTCCACAGTCAATATATGAAGATAAACAGGAGAATATTATTGGAATAATTGATGAAATTGAAGAAAAAAGAAAACTTATAGGAAGGACAAAAAGTACACAGGAAAAACAGAAACTAAGGGTAGATATACTTCGCCTAAAAAATGATTTTAGAAAGTTCACTTTAAATATAAGCTTAGGAGAACTGGACAAGGATAAAGACTATTGTGTGGTGGATAATGAGAAAATTATGATTTCCACACGAGTTTATAATAAAGAGTATGGGATAATAAAAGAAAAAGAGGGCAGTGGCAGTATATTTTTATGATGTATGAAAAAATCACAGGAGTAATGATATATTATTATTTTGTATGCAGAAGAAAGCTTTGGCTGTTTCATAATGATATATCTATGGAAGATGAGAATGAGCTTGTACAGATAGGAAAATTTATAGACAGTAATACATACTCATCTGAACGAAAACATATAATGATAAATGAGGAGATAAATATAGATTTTGCAGAGAATTCAGGAGTAATTCATGAAATCAAGAAAAGCAGGAGAATTGAAGATGCTTCTGTTTGGCAGCTTAAATATTACTTGTATTATTTAAAGAAATATGGTGTGGAAAATATTGAGGCAAAGCTTGATTATCCGCTGTTAAAAAAGACTGTGGATGTTAGTCTTACAGAACAAGATGAAGAAAAGCTTGAGCAGATACTTGAGAATATCAAGGTGATAATTAAATCAGACTATATACCTGAATGCTTAAATAACAATATATGTAAGAAATGTGCATACTTTGATTTGTGTATGATATAGGAAAGAGGGGGAAATGAAAAACAGTCTATATATTTATCAAAACGGTGAGTTAAGTCGAAAAGACAACACCTTGAGGTTTACCGGTGAGGAAGGCGGTAAAAAGGATATACCTGTTAACAGTATTTCAGAGATTTATTTTTTCGGAGAAGATACAGTCAATACCAAGCTTATCACTTTTTTGGCACAGAATAATATAATAGTGCATTTCTTTAATTATTATGATTTTTATGTGTCAAGTCTTGTACCGAGAGAAATGAAAGTCTCCGGAAAGCTGTTGGTAAAACAGGTTGAACATTATACGGATAAAGAAAAAAGAATTGAACTTGCAAAAGAGTTTGTAAAATCAGCAGGTAATAATATCTATAGAAATCTTCGCTACTATAACGGCCGTGGTAAAGATGTAAAGTATGCAATGAATGAGATAACATATTTGCTGAAAGAAGTAGACAGTTGCGACAACATACAGCAACTGATGGGAGTTGAAGGTAATATTCATAAAATATATTACAGTAAATGGAATGTAATCATAGATCAGGAAACGGACTTTACTACCAGGGTTAAGCGACCGCCTGATAATATGGTAAATACTCTGATTTCATATATAAACAGTTTGGTGTACACGACAGTGCTGGGAGAAATATATAAGACACAATTAAATCCTACAATAAGCTATTTACACGAGCCGGGAGTGAGCAGATTTTCACTAAGCCTTGACATTGCTGAAATATTTAAACCGCTTATTGCAGACAGATTGATTTTTTCTTTATTAAATAAAAATCAGATAAAAGAAAAACATTTCTCGAAAGGACTTGATTACCTGCATTTATCAGAACAGGGTTCTAAAATAATATTGTCGGAGTACGATAAGAGACTGAAACAGACCATAATGCATAAGGAACTTGGTAGAGAAGTCAGCTACAGATACTTAATAAGACTTGAGTGTTATAAGATGATAAAACATCTGTATGATGAGAAAAAATACGATGCTTTTGTAATGTGGTGGTAATTATGTATGTAATACTTGTATACGATATATGTAAAGATGGAAACGGACAAAAAAGATGGAACAGGGTGTTTAAACTTTGTAAGCAAAACCTTGTACATATTCAAAAATCTGTTTTTGAAGGAGAAATATCCGATGCAGACTTATTTAAGCTTGAAGGATCAATTGAAAAGGAAATAGATAAAAGTACAGACTCTGTAATCATATTTAAAAGCAGAAATGAAAGATGGCTTGATAAAAACGTAATTGGATTGCAGCAGGATGATCCGTTTATGATATGACATTATCTTTGCAGTCTTGAAATAACTATATAAAATACGTTGTCGACCTACGATAGCTATAAAATATTGGTAGGTCGACAAATGGTATAGATAAAGGCTTGGATGGACTAAAAAGGGATAAATTATAAAAATATCGTCATTGTCGGAATCATTTATTTATCGGTCGACAAAAAAGTACTTTTCAAGCGGCATAAATAGGTGGTATGATATGGAAGGATTTGAATAGAACCAGATTGGAATGTAAAGCAGCATAAAGGGTGATTATTTAAGTGTTGGCGGTATTTGAATAGAACCAGATTGGAATGTAAAGATGTTACTATAATTTCATAGTAATTTTGCACAAACGATTTGAATAGAACCAGATTGGAATGTAAAGTCACATAACGCTATAATCATAGATGATGATGTATGCATTTGAATAGAACCAGATTGGAATGTAAAGTAATATTCTTAGTAAGTGAGCTTACAGCCATTCCTATTTGAATAGAACCAGATTGGAATGTAAAGATGGAAAGCGTATAGCTGTCTTGATAAGGTGGTTGTATTTGAATAGAACCAGATTGGAATGTAAAGGTTTTCATTGACCAACCGATGACTCTTAACAAAAAGATTTGAATAGAACCAGATTGGAATGTAAAGAACGGACAACCTATAATGACCACATTCACTTTAACCATTTGAATAGAACCAGATTGGAATGTAAAGAGCTTTCCCATAGCCTCCGCCATTTCATCCGTAGGCTTATTTGAATAGAACCAGATTGGAATGTAAAGTTTGGAAATTTTATCTGCTTCATCTTCAGTTCTATATTTGAATAGAACCAGATTGGAATGTAAAGTATACCACATACTCTGACTGTCTGATTCACCTTCAAATTTGAATAGAACCAGATTGGAATGTAAAGATCATAGTTTAGCCTTCACCGATTTTGCCGAATAATATTTGAATAGAACCAGATTGGAATGTAAAGACTTGATACTTCCGGATATATAAAGATGCTATTTTATTTGAATAGAACCAGATTGGAATGTAAAGTGTGACAATGTCCTGCACCTTGTTGTCGGTTTTCATTTGAATAGAACCAGATTGGAATGTAAAGTTAACAGGGCCGAGTAGGGAGAAAATAATTAGTACAAATTTGAATAGAACCAGATTGGAATGTAAAGGCCATTATTCTTTCTATCTGCTTTACGTACTGCATATTTGAATAGAACCAGATTGGAATGTAAAGTTATTTGCGGCCGATACCCAAATATTCAAAACTTTATTTGAATAGAACCAGATTGGAATGTAAAGCAATATAGGGGGTAATCATGCAACACATAGATCAGATTTGAATAGAACCAGATTGGAATGTAAAGGAAGCTTTTTTATATTGTGATACTGATAGTATACAATTTGAATAGAACCAGATTGGAATGTAAAGCTAAGTGACTCATATCTATATATCTCCGAACATCATTTGAATAGAACCAGATTGGAATGTAAAGGATACTATCGGCCACTCTGATTGATTTCTCCAGTTTATTTGAATAGAACCAGATTGGGCTTGAGATATAATAGGGATACAGAGAAAAAAGCTTGATAAATAGGAGCTTTCAACACTGTATCTCTATTTTTTATTTCATAAAAGTTAAATACGATTAATTGAAGGAGGTACTTATGGCAGAAATTATCACCGTTGCCAATCGGAAAGGTGGAGTCGGCAAGACAACTACAACATTAAATCTTGCTTACTCTCTAAAAGAACTCGGCAAAAAAGTATTAGTCATAGACCTTGATCCACAAGCCAATCTTACAAGGTGCTTTGATTTAGAAAATCCGGAAAATATAAAAACCATAGGTCATTTATTAATGGCTGAACTGGAGGAAGAAGAAAATTATTCCGTAAAGGATTATGTCATATCTTATGATAAGATAGATCTTATACCATCAAGCATTTACCTGTCAGCTACAGAAACACAAATGAGGTCGGAAACAGGGAGTGAAAGAATATTATCAGAAATTATTGAACAGGTAAGAGAGCATTATGACTATATCCTTATAGACACTTCACCGGCACTTAATATTTTAACTATAAATGCTCTTTGTGCTTCAGACAGTGTTCTTGTAACAGCAGATACTCAAATGTTTGCAGTTGTTGGAATAAATGAACTTTTAAAAACAGTTCAAAAAATAAAAAAGAGAGTTAATTCCAAGCTTAAAGTAAAGGGTATCCTGCTGACTATGTGTGATAACAGAACCAATCTGTATAAAACGCTTACAGAGCAGGTAGAAGAAATGTTTCAAGGAAGAATAAAGGTATTTCAAACTAAAATTCCTAAAACAGTTAAGGTTGGTGAAGCCATATACAGCAGTCAAAGTATAAAGAAGTATGCAAAAGGAAGCAGTGTAGATGTGGCGTATGATAACCTTGCAAAGGAGATTTGCTATGAGTAAGAAATTTATAAAAAGGGAAATAACAGACGCAGTAGATTTTTTACTTAATGACATAGATATCGCAGAGCAGAAAGATATACAGAATATAGAAATCAACCTGCTTGAAAATTATCATGACCATCCGTTTAGTCTTTATACAGGAAAGCGATTAGATGATATGGTTGAAAGTATCAAAGAAAATGGAATACTAAATCCGATTATTGTTATGAAAAAAGAAGCCGGAGCCTATGAAATACTTTCAGGACATAACAGGGTAAATGCAGCAAAACTTGCCAATCTAAAAACAGTTCCTTGTATTATAAAAGAAAATCTGACTCAGGAGCAAGCCTATACCTATGTAATTGAAACCAACCTGATGCAGCGTTCCTTTTCTGACCTGTTACCGACAGAAAAAGCTGTTGTGTTGAAACTTAGATATGAAAAAATAACAAGTCAAGGAAAGAGAAATGACCTGCAAAAAGAACTGAACAGGCTTAACGACGGTATTGTTGTGAAAAAGAATAAAAGAGCTGAAGATAAGTTGGACAGCAGAAAAAACATAGGTAAGGAATACAATTTATCCGGGGCATCAATTGCAAGATATTTAAGATTAAATTATTTAACGGATAATTGGAAACAAGCCGTAGATAATGATGAAATCGGACTTATGATGGCAGTTGACATATCCTATCTTCTTACAGAGCTGCAAGATTATTTATATAAGGAATGTAAAGAATGGGGGCTATGTTTAAAGCCAAGTGATGCTAAAGCACTTCATCTGATGGATAGGAAGGAAGCTCTTAATAAGGAGATGGTCAACACATATTTACTGAACCTGGAAAACTCAAAGCCTAAGGAATATCAGAATATCAAGTTATCTCAAAGTGCTTACAAAAAGTTCTTTAGGGATGAAAGTAAGGAAGAGGTGGAGAAAATTGTAGAAAGGGCTTTAGCAATGTATTTTAGAGAAAATAAACAGGTTTTATAAAATCATACCCGGGAGTATAATAAGAATGTACAATGTTAGCAGAAAATAAATTATAAATATAAAGGGTTAAGTCAATGGATGAAATAAAGCTATATGAAAATAAACAAATACGCTCCGTTTGGGATGAGGAAAAAGAAGAATGGTATTTTAGTGTAGTGGATGTCGTAGGAGTGCTTACAGAGCAAGAAAGTGCAAGAGGATCAAGTACTTATTGGGCGGTGTTAAAAAAGAGACTGAAAGAAGAGGGAAACGAACTGCTTACAATTTGTAAGCAGTTGAAAATGAAAGCGGCAGACGGAAAGATGCGTTTAACGGATGTAGCGGATATGCAAGGTATTTTCCGTATTATACAGTCCATTCCATCACCTAAAGCAGAACCGTTTAAGTTATGGCTTGCAGAGGTTGGAAAAGAGCGAATTGATGAAATCATTGATCCGGAACTTACAATAGACAGAGCCTTGGAGACCTACTTAAAGAAGGGTTATAAAAGAGAGTGGGTAAATCAAAGACTGCAAGCCATTCAAGTCAGAAAAGAACTTACAGATGCATGGGATGATGCAGGAATCCAAAAGGGAATAGAGTATGCAATCCTTACAGATGAGATTACTAAAGCTTGGTCGGGGATGACAACAAGAAGATATAAAAATCTTAAGGGACTGAAAAAAGAAAACTTAAGAGACAATATGACAACTCTTGAAATTGTTTTAAATATGCTTGCAGAGGCGACCACAACAGAGCTTACGAAAGCGACTAATCCTAAAGGCTTGGAAGAAAATAAGAAGGTGGCAAAAAAAGGTGGTAGTGTAGCAGGAAATGCAAGAAAGGAAATTGAGAAAGAAACGGGAAAACCTGTTATTACATCGAAAAATGCTATGGATTTATCAAGACTTATTGAAGATGTGGTAAAAGAACCTATAAACAAGACAGAGGCTAACAAAGAAAAAAATAAATAAAAACATTCATTTGGAGATAGCAAAAAGTTGCTATCTCTTTTTAACATCATAAAAGTGTAGTTGCCGGGGAACAACCAGCTTAAATAGCTACACTTATTTTAATGCTTAAAACATATAAGGAGGTAGAGAGCATGGGTGTAAAATTTAACTACTATTACGGAAAAGAAGCTGAAGCTTTCTCATTTTTTCGTATTCCGAAATTGTTATTTACTGATGAAGCATTTAGGATTCTGAGCAGTGATGCTAAAGTGCTGTATGGAATTTTACTTGATCGAATGAGTTTATCCATGAAAAATGGCTGGATTGATGAAGAAAATAAAGTATATATTATATTCACTATTGAGGAGATTGCCCAAACCATGTGTTGTGCCACCCAAAAGGCAACGAAAATACTACAGGAATTGGATGATAAAAAAGGCATAGGACTTATTGAAAAGAAAAGACTGGGACTTGGCAGACCAAATATACTCTATGTGAAGAACTTTATTGTTCAATTATCTGATGAAGAAGGTATTGAAAAAGATGAAGATTTTACAGGTGAAGAAGAAATCATAAATCAGGAATTATTAAATTCACAACTCAAGAATTATGAAAATCACAATTCAGGAAATGTGAAAATCACAAAACAAGAATTGTTAAAATCACAATGTAATAAGACTAATATTAATAATACTGAATATAATGATACTGATTATAATAATACCTCCCCCATATCCCCCTCAAAAGAAAACTTGGTAAGAGAAAGTCTTTGTAATCAGGATAAAGATATGGAGGTGGAGTTGATAAGGAAAGTAATTAAACAAAAAATAGAATATCCGGTCTTGATAGAGGAGGAAGAAAAAGAAAGGATTGACCTTATACTAAATCTGATGACAGAGGCAATTCAAAATAAGAAGGATATAAAAGTAAATCAAAGTAGTGTGAACTATAAAACAGTAAGGAAACGGCTTTTATCGCTAAAAAAAGAGCATATAAAGTATGTCCTATCGGTTCTAGGGGAAAACAGACAAAAGATAAAAAACTTAAGAACCTATCTTATTTCACTGCTTTACAATGCACCCGTTAATATTTTAGGAATAACGATATCGGAAACGGTTATAGAATCATGTACAACGGATTACAGTAAAGACCGGCAAATATGGCAGGATTTTTTAAATACGACTTAAAAATGTAAAGACAGTAGAGATAATAAACAGTATAAAAAAATCAAATTATTGAAGATGAAAATATTTTAAGAAACGGAGAAAGTCATGGAAAAAGCAGGAAATGCTTTTATCGGAGTATCCGAGAGAATGAAGCAAGATCTCTTAAACGAAGAAATCGGAGATTATATAGGTGATAAAGACGAACTCATTTATTGTGGTTTATATAATACACCGAAACAGCAGATAAGTATTGTACCGGAAGTTTCAAGAAAAATGGTTGAAAACCATACCTGTAGGGAGAAGAAATTGAATAAGGAAAGTGATAGATGGAAAGATTTTGAAAGGATGAGCAGAATTGCTGATCTAAGAGAAGAAGCCTTTGATGACAGGCTTTTATCAGAGCAGACATTTAGAAAGGATGACGGCAGCTTGGAGCATAAAAGAACAGGACAAAATTATGTAGAAAAATTTGAAGAAATGGAAAAAGAAAATATCGGACTACTGTTTACGGGACCGGTAGGAACCGGGAAAACCTTTTTGGCATCAGCAATAGCCAATGCTCTCATTGAAAGGGAAATTTCAGTGAAGATGACCAACTTTGCCGTTATCTTGAATGATATGATGAACCTTGAAATTAATAAAAATAAGTACATTGCAAACTTAAATGAATATAGACTGCTGATAATTGATGATTTTGGAATGGAAAGAGATACACCATTTGCTACAGAGCATATATTTAATGTTATTGACAGCAGATATAGGGCAAATAAACCAATCATTTTAACAACCAATCTTAGTGCGACTAAACTTACAGCTCCAAGTAATCTGAGAGAACAAAGGGTTTATTCAAGGATACTTGAGATGGCAGTACCGATTGTTTTTTCAGGAGAGAATAAAAGAATTGTAAAGATGAAGGAGAAAGTAAGAAAAGCAAATACACTTTTAATAAACGGATAGAGGAGGTAAACTATTGATCAATGAAGAAGTAAGCAGACAGGTTATTGCCATGGTAGAAAGAGGAAA
>CAUQKD010000057.1:0-10907 GCA_963518365.1 uncultured Lachnoanaerobaculum sp.
CATTACTTTTCTTAAATCAACAATTGTCGCTCTCATAATGCTCCTTTCACAATACCTTGGCTTAAGCTTGCCAAGGTATTGCATAATCTATTTAATATTTATATAACCGAACTTTTCCAGTGCATTATAGACTCCGTTATCTGTAATATCATCGGTAACATAGTCTGCATATTTTTTTAGTTCCTCTATTGCATTGCCCATAGCTATTCCAAGTCCCGACTCCTCTATTATCTCCTTGTCATTCATAGAATCACCGAAGGCAACCGTATCCTTGATGTCAATATTATAATATTTACACAGTAACTTCAAGCCCTCGGCCTTGCTTGCACATTTTTCTATGACATCCGCTCCGAACATTCCTGCAAAAAGCGGAAGCTTCAGAGTAGGGAAGTTTTCTTCTATCTCCTTTGCGCCGCTTGGAGGACCTACATATGTCAGTGTCATTACAGGCAAATCAAACAGCTTTTCCGGAGGGTAAAACTTTCTGAAGCTCTCCCCCCATCTCTTTTTGTCATAGTCATCTATTACATTTTGATTGAAGTAATAGTCCTTATCTTCCAAGGTAAGGCCCAATGAGCACTCCTTACCTTCTACAAACTTTGCAAGCCTTTTTAAAACATCCTTGTCAAAGAAATGTTCAAAAAGCTTTTCTTCTCCTACCTTTACCAAGGTACCGTTAAGTCCTATTACCGCATTAGGCTTTACTATATCAACGAATTGCTTACTGTCGCTGTTTTCCGGATTTCTACCTGTAGCAAGGACTATGATATGCCCCTGCTCTCTTAATCTTTCTATGGCAACAAGAGCTGAAGGGGTTATCTTATAAGTCTTATGCTCCAAAAGCGTCATATCAATATCAAAACTGAAAATTTTTCTATTTTGCATTATCCAACCTTAACTTAGTGAGATGCCAAATATCTCTTACATACTCCTCGATAGTTCTGTCAGATGAGAACTTACCTGCGTTGGCAGTCTGTGTAAGCGCCATCTTTGCCCATCTCTTCTTATCTTTGTAGGCTTTCTCCACTTCCTCATGTGCCTTGGCATAGCTTCTGAAGTCCTTAAGAATAAAGTATACATCCGCTCTGTCATTGCCCTGCTTCTTTAAAAGTGAATCATAGATTTCTCTAAACTCCTCGGTATTGTTAGGAGAATAGAATCCGTTTACAAGCTGCATAAGCACCGTTCTGATTTCAGTATCGGAGTTGAAGATAGTCATAGGGTCATATCCGCCGTTGTTCTCATAGGCGATTACCTCATCTGAAGAAAGTCCGAAGATGAAAGCATTATCTCTTCCCACTTCTTCCACTATTTCCACATTTGCACCGTCCATAGTTCCTAAGGTAGGTGCTCCGTTTAACATAAACTTCATATTTCCGGTACCTGAAGCCTCTTTACTTGCTGTGGAAATCTGCTCACTGACGTCTGCAGCGGCGAAGATTATCTCGGCATTTGATACCTTGTAATCCTCTATGAATACCACCTTTATCTTACCGTTTATGCTCTTATCATTATTGATGACATCCGCTACTGAATTTATAAGCTTAATAGTCTGCTTTGCTCTTCTGTATCCTGCCGCAGCCTTTGCTCCGAAGATAAATGTTCTCGGATACATATCGAAGTTATCATCATTTTTAAGCTTATTATAAAGATACATTACATGAAGGATATTTAAAAGCTGACGCTTGTACTCATGAAGTCTCTTTACCTGAACATCAAAGATGGAATTCGGATCCACATCTATACCGTTATGTTCCTTAATATACTTTACAAGTCTTAATTTATTTTGATATTTAATCTCCATAAACTCTTCCAAAGACTTGTCATCGTTTAAATACTGCTTTAGGCCTGAAAGCTGTGGTAAATCTGTAATAAATTTATCACTTCCAAGTTTCTTTGTAATCCAATCCGTTAAAAGAGGATTGGCGTGAACAAGGAATCTTCTCTGTGTGATACCGTTTGTCTTATTGTTGAACTTCTCAGGCATCATCTCATAGAAGTCTTTAAGCTCCTGATGCTCAAGTATCTGTGTATGAAGCTTTGCAACTCCGTTTACGGAAAATCCCGCTATGATTGCCATATATGCCATTCTGACCTGACCGTCATAGAGTATTGCCATCTTCTTTTCTTTTTCAGCGGCATTGTTCGGATATCTGTCTCTTATTTGCACTACAAATCTTCTGTTTATCTCTTCCACTATCTGATAAACTCTCGGAAGTAATGACTTAAACAAGTCGATGGGCCATTTTTCAAGTGCCTCCGACATGATTGTGTGGTTGGTATATGCCATACATCTGCTTGTGATGTCCCACGCCTCATCCCAGTTAAGGCCTTCTTCATCCAAAAGAAGTCTCATAAGCTCAGGTATTGCTACTGTAGGATGTGTATCATTCAGCTGAAATACCACCTTCTCGGGAAGCATATGTATATCGCTGTGAGTTGATTTGAACTTATCAAGCGCTCTTTGAAGGCTGGCTGAGATAAAGAAGTACTGTTGCTTTAATCTAAGCTCCTTACCTGCATAGTGATTGTCGTTCGGATAAAGTACCTCTACCAATGTCTTTGCAAGGTTTTCCTGCTCAAGTGCCTTTTGATATTCTCCCTTATCAAATTGCTCAAGGCTGAAGTTTGTAATAGCCTCGGCATCCCAAATACGGAGGGAATTTACCATTCCATTCTCATATCCGAGTACCGGCATATCGTAAGGAACAGCTCTTACGGAACCGTAGTTTTCCTGTATAAACTTCTCCTTACCGTCTACATTCTCGACTCTTACATTTCCGCCGAATTTTACAATATAAGAGTATTCGCTTCTCTTTATTTCAAAAGGATATCCGTTTTTGATCCAGTCATCCGGAACTTCCTTTTGATATCCGTTCTCTATCTTTTGCTTGAACATACCGTAGTGGTATCTGATACCGCAGCCGTATGCCGGATAATTCAGTGTCGCAAGTGAATCAAGGAAGCATGCGGCAAGTCTTCCAAGACCGCCGTTTCCAAGTGCAGGATCGCTCTCCTGATCTTCTATATCTGTAAGGTCAAATCCGAGCTCCTCTAAAACCTGTGCCACTTCTTTTCTTGCACCCAGGTTTATGATATTGTTGCCAAGCGCTCTGCCTATCAAAAACTCCATTGAAAGGTAGTATAAAATCTTTGCATCCTGCTTATCATATGCCTTATGTGTATTTATCCATTCATCTATGACAGTATCTTTTATGGCATAGGAAAGAGCATAAAAAACCTGCTCTTTACTCGCCTCGTCTATAGTCTTTCTGTACAATACCTTTACATTATCTTCTATAGCCTTTTTTAATTCCTTAGCGTTCATCATCGTAAGTACATCTAACCTTTCTTACTTACTCCAAGGGATGTGTGTTCTCCGTTCAAGTTCCAATCTTTAGTGTATCCCTCTACATTGTTATAAACTATCTCATCTGCTAACGTATCATTCTTTATGACAGCTTCATTTTTCTTTATTATCTCGGCAATTCTGTCATTTCCGGACTGTGAAAGTACTATATGGTCAACTACCTCAAAGCCCGCCTCTTTTCTCATTGTCTGAATCTTTGATATAAGCTCTCTTACAAATCCCTCTTCAAGTAGTGCGTCGTCAAGTCTTATATCAAGTACTACAGTTACCTTGTTATCGGCTTCCGTAACGAAGTTGTCGTTCTTTGCAGTCTCAATAAGTAAATCATCTCTGCCAAGTACCACCCTCTCACCGTCAAAGTCAAAGTTTAATGCTCCGTCAGTGTTAAGTTCCTGCATTGCATTATGTCCGTCAAGGTTTGTAAGTGCTTCTCTTATCTTATTAAGAAGCTTGCCGTACTTAGGTCCGACAGTCTTTAGCTGCGGCTTAAATGAGTAGCTTACAAACTCTTCCACATCGTCCTTAAACTCTACCGCCTTAACATTAAGCTCATCCTCTATAATCTCCACATAGAAAGGACTAAGTACATTCTCAGCCTTAACATACATATTTCCGATAGGCTGACGGTTCTTTATATTAGCAGAATTTCTTGCGGCTCTTCCAAGTACCACTATATCAAGAACCTCGTCCATGCTTACTTCAAGATCCTTGTCTATAAACTCCTCATTTACCTTAGGGAAATCTGTAAGGTGAATACTTTCAGGAGCAGACTTATCCACACTTCTTACAAGATTTTGATAAATCTCTTCAGTCATAAAAGGTATCATAGGTGCTGAAATCTTTGAAAGAGTGATAAGAGCCGTATAAAGAGTCATATATGCATTTATCTTATCCTGCTCCATGCCCTTTGCCCAGAATCTCTCTCTGCATCTTCTTACATACCAGTTACTCATATCGTCTGTGAAGCTTTGCAGCGCTCTTGCAGTCTCTGTTATCTTGTAATTGCCAAGATAGTCGTCCACTGTCTTTACCAATGTATTAAGCTTTGATAAAAGCCACTTATCCATTACACTCAGTTTGTCATATTCCAAGTTGTACTTTGTAGGGTCAAAGTTGTCAATGTCGGCATAAAGTACATAGAAAGCATAAGTATTCCAAAGTGTACCGAGGAACTTTCTCTGTCCTTCTTCAACAGCCTTATCGTGGAATCTGTTCGGAAGCCACGGAGCGGAGTTCACATAGAAATACCATCTTATAGCATCCGCACCGAACTTGTTCAGTGCATCCATAGGGTCTACAGCATTTCCCTTTGACTTACTCATCTTCTGGCCGTCTTCATCCTGCACATGACCCATTACGATAACGTTCTTATACGGTGCTCTATTGAATATCAATGTCGATATTGCAAGTAGTGAGTAAAACCATCCTCTGGTTTGATCCACAGCCTCGGAGATAAAGTCTGCCGGGAATTGTGCTTCAAACTTCTCTTTATTCTCAAACGGATAGTGATGCTGTGCAAAAGGCATTGAACCTGAGTCAAACCAGGCATCAAGCACTTCAGGGGTTCTTCTCATCTCCTTACCGCACTCAGGACAGGTAATTGTCACTGCATCAATATAAGGTCTGTGAAGTTCTATATCGTCAGGACAGTTCTTTGACATGGACTTAAGTTCTTCAATACTTCCGATACTGTGCATATGTCCGCATTCGCAAATCCATACATTAAGAGGTGTTCCCCAATATCTGTTTCTTGATACAGCCCAATCCTGAATATTCTCAAGCCAATCACCGAATCTTCCCTTACCTATGCTCTCAGGTATCCAGTTGATTGTATTGTTGTTTCTTATTATATCTTCTTTTACCGCCGTCATCTTGATATACCAAGACTCTCTTGCATAGTAGATAAGCGGTGTATTACATCTCCAGCAGTGAGGATAGCTGTGCTCAAATACAGGTGCGTCAAAGAGCTTTCCGTTTTCTTCAAGATCTTTTAATACAAGCTTATCCGCATCCTTTACGAATACGCCTTCCCACTTTGTCTCTTTTGTAAGATTACCCTGTGCATCTACAAGCTGAACAAAAGGAAGGTTATAGTTTCTTCCTATTCTTGAGTCGTCCTCACCGAATGCAGGAGCTATATGTACAATACCTGTACCGTCTGTAAGAGTTACATAGCTGTCACATACCACATACCATGCCTTACCCTTTACATTAAGTCCGCCCCAAAGCGGCTCATACTCAATGCCTTCAAGTTCCTTACCCTTATATGTTTCAAGTACGATATAGTCGTCTTTTAAAACTGTTTCAACCAATGCACTTGCAAGAATGTATGTATAATCCCCCTGCTTTACCTTAGAGTATTCTTCGTCAGGATTTACACAAAGAGCTACATTACTTGGCAATGTCCAAGGTGTTGTAGTCCATGCAAGGAAGTATACATCCTCATCCTTTTTCTTAAATCTTACAATAGCGGATCTTTCCTTTACATCCTTATATCCCTGTGCCACCTCATGGCTTGAAAGCGGTGTTCCGCATCTTGGGCAGTACGGTACTACCTTAAATCCTTTATAAAGAAGTCCCTTATCCCAAATCTGCTTAAGTGCCCACCACTCGGACTCTATATATGAATTGTGATATGTTACATACGGGTCGTCCATATCTGCCCAGAAGCCTATTACATTTGAGAACTGCTCCCACATGCTCTTATACTTCCAAACAGACTCTTTACACTTCTCTATAAAAGGTGCAACACCATATTTTTCTATCTGCTCTTTTCCGTTGATGCCCAGTTCTTTCTCAACTTCTATCTCTACAGGAAGTCCATGTGTATCCCAACCTGCTTTTCTCGGAACCTTGTAGCCCTTCATTGTCCTGTATCTCGGAATCATATCCTTGATAACTCTTGTAAGTGCATGTCCTATATGCGGCTTTCCGTTGGCTGTAGGCGGTCCGTCATAAAACATATATGTCGGAGCATCTTTTCTGTCTTCGATACTCTTTTCAAAAATATGGTTGTCACGCCAAAACTTCTCAACTTCTCTTTCTCTCTCCACAAACTTTAGATCTGTAGGTACTTTTTTATACATAAAAATCCTTTCTTTGTAAGCCGGATTATAAAAAAGACCTGTCCTGTAACAGGACAAGTCAAAAACTTATAAACCACCTTTACAACATACTGTCATATGTGCTCCTATAACGGGGAAACCGGCTCACCCTACTGATATTTCAGGCGGCAACTCGGGAGTGATCTTCACTCTTGACTCCATACCGGTCTTTCACCGTCACCGGCTCGCTGAAATTTCTGTCAAGAACTACTCTCTCCGTCTCAGTCTTTATAACTAGGGATATTATAATCACTTGTAGATATTCTGTCAATGCCGCAAATCACAGCAGCGGCATTATATAAGTTGTCCAGATATGGCTTATCGGCATTGCAAGTATCATAGCCGGTATCATATCTGCCACCGGAAACATCTTTACCTTTATCATTCTGAAACTTGTGGCAAGCAGTATTATTCCGCCTACCGCCTTAAAATCGTCAACCATCTCAGGTGTTGTATAGGGCATAATCATTCCTCCGCATGAAAACAGTGTAAAGAATATAATAAACTGCGGTATGGCAATAAACGATACCACAGGTCCCAACAGACATGAAAAAATCATAGCGGTAAATAAATCAAGTATTGCCTTTGATATAAGTAAAGTGTGATCGCCGCTCATTCCCGATACTATAGAACCGTAGATACCTGTTCCGCCTGCACAAAACAGCACTATAATGGTAAGAAGCATTTCATCGTATTCCTTATCCGATATATCGCTCTCTTTTCTTTTTACAAGTCCGAATATCAGATTTTTTAAAAGCACTCCAAGCCTGTTTATCAGATCTCCAAAATGAATTATAAGACCTATTGTAGTACCTGCAACAGTGGCGAATATAACCGCCGGCATATTTTTCATAAGCATTACACTTGTAATACCCATTGCCAAAGCACAGGCTCCGAATACCATGTTTATCTTTTTCTTAAAATCAACACTCAAATACTTTCCGAACAATGTTCCCAATATTCCACCAATTATAATTGATGACGAACAAAATATAACTCCTATCGGCATTTTTTTCTCCTCTCATTCACGACATATATAATAATGTAATATTTAACTTATGTCCAACGAAATTCCGGAATAAATTTTATATGAAGATTCAAATTCTAATATTACTTATAGTTATACTTAACATTCCATTTTTTCTAAATTTTAAACAGAAATATTTTGCTAAAATCTCTGTTTTTGTAACCTAAATTTTTTATGAATCAAGCATCACCATTATTTATTTATAATTGTTTTTCTTAATTATTTTTTTATTTTATTTCCATATTATAGACACAATTATTCATTATATTATAAGAGCATTAGCGAATGGCTAATGCAGGTTTCAGAATTACTGGAACTACAAAGCTTTTTCATACTCATACCGGACAGTTTAACTGTCCGGCCCCCCTAAAAATGTTAAACCACCTTTTTCCCGGGTGGTTTTTTCGTATATTGAATTTGAAACCGAGTTTCTTTATTGTTAGAAATGTAGTAATGTTCTGAAAGCACTTTCAAAACATCTGCGTTTTAATATTTCTTATACGCATATAAAAAAGAGCCTACTTTAAAGTAAGCCCCTATCTTAAAATCATTATTTCATTAAAATCTATATATTACGCTGTCATTGCAAGCTTTCCGTCTACAACCTGAATGACCTTGGTCGGACATTTAGCCGCACATTTTCCACAGTTTATACACTTGGAATAATCTATAAGCGCAACATTTCCGTTCATATGTATTGCATCGCTCTCACAAGCCTTTACACACATAGTACATGCGATACATCCTACCTCACATACTTCCTTAACAGCTTTACCCTTATCCTGTGAGTTACACTGTACAAATGTAAATGTCTCATAAGGTACAAGGTCGATAAGCTTCTTAGGACAGGCCTCAACGCATTTGCCGCAGGCAACACATTTTTCTCTGTCTACAAGCGCAATACCGTCCACTATATGTATAGAATCGAACTCACAAGCCTTTACACATGAACCGAATCCCATACAGCCGTAGCCGCAAGCTTTACCGCCCTGACCCGGTACATTCATAGCTGAATTACAGTCTGTAATACCGAAATATGTAAAGTTTTGCTTTGCCTTGTCACAAGTACCCTTACATTTTACAAATGCAACCTCTTTTACGGCTTCTCCTGCGCTTACACCCATAATCTCACCGATAACGGCCGCTACAGGAGGTCCTCCTACAGGACATTTATTTACAGGCGCCTCACCTGCCGCAATAGCCTTTGCAAGACCGTCACAACCCGGATAACCGCAACCGCCGCAGTTGTTTCCGGGTAACGCTTCTCTTACCGCTATCTCTTTTTCATCCACCTCTACTTTAAACTTCTCGCTGGCAACTCCAAGTAGGAGACCAATAAGAATACCGACTATACCGACTACAGCCGCAGCAATAATTACACCGTTCATATCTTTCCTCCTATTTTATAAGTCCTGAGAATCCTGTAAAGGCAATAGCCATAAGACCTGCTGTGATAAGGACAATAGGCATACCTGATACGGTGTGAGGAATATCATTGTGTTCAATCTTCTCTCTTACACCTGAAAGTAATACTATTGCCAAAGCAAAACCGCTGGCTGTACCTACACCATATACCAAGCTCTGTGCAAAATTGTACTCTTTTGCAACATTGTCAAGTGCCACACCGAGCACTGCACAGTTGGTCGTAATAAGAGGCAGGTATACACCGAGCGCCTCATAAAGTGAAGGCATATTTTTCTTTAAAACCATCTCAACAAACTGTACCAAAGCTGCAATAACCAAGATAAATACGATAGTTTGCAGATATTCAAGATGCAGCGGTATCAAAATATGAGCATATATAAGACTTGCCGCCATACTTGAAAGAGTGATAACGAATATAACCGCTGCACCCATACCTACGGAAGTCTCCGTCTTTTTTGATACACCGAGGAAAGGACACAGTCCCAAGAATCTGCTGAGCACTACGTTGTTTACGAGTGCCGCACTAACCAAAAGTAAAATCAGTTGAGTCATTATTTACCCTCCCCCGTATTTGCATTTTCTTTTGCAGCCTTTGCCTTAGCAAGAGCCTCTTCTTTTTTCTTCTTTGCTTCAAGTTCTTTCTTTTCAAGATCCTTATCAATAGTGATATGGTTTTCAAGCTTAGCCTCACCGAAGCAAGCCGCACAGTTACCTCCACATGCTATCTCAGATGTATTACCTGTATTTGTAGCACTTGGAGCCTTGAAATGATTTTGTAATGCTGAAAGCAGTGCAAGCACAAAGAATGCACCCGGTGCAAGTACGAATATTGAAATTCTGTATCCGTCAGGGATAATCACTATACCGTTCGGGAATGATGCCGCAGGTAAAAATCCTTTTAAGAAAGTACCTCCACCTATAAGTTCTCTCACAATTCCTATACATGAGAGTGAAATTGTGAATCCGAGACCCATTCCAAGTCCGTCAAAGAATGAAGGGATTGCAGGGTTCTTTGAAGCATAACTCTCCGCTCTACCAAGAATAATACAGTTAACAACTATAAGCGGTATATAGATACCGAGTGACTTATAAAGCTCAGGTGTATAGCCCTGCATTAAAAGCTGTACCACTGTAACCAAAGACGCAACGATAACTATAAACGCAGGGATTCTCACTCTGTCAGGTATTATATTTCTCATTGCGGAGATAATCAAATTTGAAAACATTAAAACGGCTGTTGTAGAAAGCCCCATACCTACGGCATTTACAAATGATGTGGTAACTGCAAGTGTAGGACACATACCTAGCATCAGAACAAAGGTAGGATTTTCTTTGAATATACCGTTATATAAACGCTCTAAACTCTTGTTCATATTTCCTCCTTATTCCAATATTGAATTAAAGTAAAGCGCTGCATT
The DNA here is from genome assembly GCA_963518365.1 of uncultured Lachnoanaerobaculum sp. Classification (GTDB taxonomy): domain Bacteria; phylum Bacillota; class Clostridia; order Lachnospirales; family Lachnospiraceae; genus Lachnoanaerobaculum. The sequence goes on from CAUQKD010000057.1 coordinate 10,345, forward strand.
GACAGCATTTGTAACGGCACTGCTTGTGATGGTTGAACCGCTTATAGCAGCGATTTCATTGTCACCGCTTGCACTGCCCTTTACAAGCTTAAACTCTTTTGTATTTTTGTTTGCATACTGAGAGTAGAAATCTTTTTCTCCGGCTCTCATACCAAGTCCCGGTGTCTCAGCCAATGTAAGGAATGTAATTCCCACTACCGTACCGTCTGATTTAACACCTACCGAAAGCTGAACGGTACCGTTGTAACCGTCCTTTGATGTTGCGGTAATAACTCTTCCTACATTGTTTCCCGAGTTATCCTTTGCATCCACAACTTCATCAATATTTACATGACCGAAGCCCTTACCTGATATTTCATCTGCAGTCTCTGCAATCTTTGATGTTTCGGCATCGTTTGCCTCAAAGTCCTTTGCTTCCGGGAATACCACTGCATAAGCTTCATTCTTTGCAGCCTTTGCCGCTGCCGCTATAGGTGCCTTTGTAATATCATATACAAAGCCCAGTATAAGTCCTGAAATAAGGGTTATAGCAAATAAAATAATCGCATCTTTTATAAATCCTG
>CAUQKD010000058.1:0-10872 GCA_963518365.1 uncultured Lachnoanaerobaculum sp.
ACTTTATGCGTGATTTCAGGGTGGTAAATAAAGGTGATAATACATATATCAATATCTCAAGAAACCAATCCCTTAATGAAAAGGTCAAAAAACCGGTTGGCTTTAGCAACCTTGATGCCCTCTACTTAACACAGACTGAAATCGACAATTTCTTTCAAAACTGCATGCTCTTGGATACCTAGAGTACCAGGTTTTGAGAGAAACGACGGAAGTCAGGTAGTAGAGTTAAGTATAACATATATCATATAGGCATTATTAAGACAAAATATAAATAAAGTACTAGAAATGGTATGTTAATCTTTTTTGTAGATATGTATTAACTTTTACACTAATTCAAGTTTTCTATCACAAAAACAATCTATAAGCTCCAAGTTATGTGATATAAAGATATATGTGAGTCCAAGCTTCTCTCTTAGATCCATCATAAGATTCAGAATCTTTGCCTGAACTGACAAATCAAGTGCTGAGGTTATTTCATCACAAATAAGTATCTTGGGACTTAGAACAAGTGCACTTGCTATACATACTCTTTGGCTTTGCCCTCCGGAAAGTTCATGTGGATATGCATCCATATATTCCTTTCCAAGCCCACACATAAAAAAGTAACTCTCTACTATCTTTCTAATATAATCACTACTAAGATTTGGCTCATATAATTTTAAAGCTTCCAGTGCCAGACTTGATACCCTTCGCTTTGGTGAGAGTGTGGTATATGGATCCTGCATTATAATCTGTATTTTCTTTTTTATTTCTAAAGTAGAAAATAAATTTATTTTTGTTTTATTTCCAAGTTTTTTTTCAAATACCTTGGTAGAATCTATAAATATCTCTCCGGCATCCGGTTCTTCTATACCTGTTAAACATTTTACCAAAGTGGACTTTCCTGCTCCGGATTTTCCCACTATTCCAAGTATCTCTCCATCAAAAAGCTCAAAGGAAAAGTTTTCCAGTACATTTTGCTTTATTTTTCTTGTAAAAACACTTTTTGAAAACTTGTAAGCTTTATATATTCCCCTTGCTTCCAATATATTGCTCATCTTTCTCCTCGCTTAATTCACCTTCATAAAATCTTCCTGTAAATGTAGCCTTGTTTATAACTGATTTTAGTAATAGATTAGAATATGGATGCTTAGGGGATTCAAAAAATTCTTTTGCATTTTGTTTTTCAACAATTTTACCCTTATACATAACAGCTACTTCATCAACATATTTTTCTATTTTAGACAGTTCATGACTGATTAATATAATAGCCATATTCCTCTTTTTACATAGATCAGATAGTAAAGATAGTATATCATTTTTCAATTCCTCATCTATTGCTGCTATAGGCTCATCTGCTATCAAGAGTTTGGGATCAGAAGCTATTGCTACTGCCATTTGCACTCTCTGTCTCATACCACCACTTACTTGATGTGGAAACTTATAGTATATAATTTGTGGTTCCGGCAGGCTTACTTCTTTAAAAAGCTCTATAACTCTATCATAGCGTTCTTTCTTAGATAATTTTGTATGTAAAAGCAAAACTTCATCTACCTGATCTCCAAGTTTCATCAAAGGGTCCAATGCACGCATAGGTTCTTGAAACATCAAAGTTATATCTCTTCCCCTTACCTTCTTTAGTTCCTTTTTACTTAGCTTAAGCAGATTTTTCCCTTCAAACATAACCCTTCCTTTGACATTTATATTGTCAGAGTTTAGTCCAAGAATTGCCCTGGTACTAAGTGTTTTTCCACTTCCTGATTCTCCAACAAGTGCCGTTATCTTACCTTTTTCTATATACAAATCAACCTCAAACTCAAGTGCTTTCTTAGTATTTCTTTGTTTTGGGTTGAAAAAAATCCTAAAGCCTTCTCCTATAAAGTTTATAGCCAGTACTATTGATATTATAACTAATCCGGCCGGCAACCATGTCCAAGGATAGCTTTGCAAAGCCCTCATATTTTGGGCATTTGACAATATATTACCCAGACTTGGCATAGGATCCTTTACTCCCATACCAAGGAAACTTAAAGACGCCTCTATCAATATTGAATTTGCCATAGATATACTTGCTGCTACTATTATCATTGGCAAAACATTAGGTAAGATATGCTTTATAATAATAAATATATCTGAAAAACCAATAGTCTTTGACATTATTATAAAATTTTGTTTTTTTAAAGATAGTACTTCCGCCCTTACTATCCTTGCCACATCCGTCCATGATAATATTGATATAATAATTACAAGATTACTAAGTGAAGGTCCTATTATAGCAGCTATTGCCATTGCTGTTATAATAAATGGAAAACACATCACTATATCTATAATTATCATTATAATAAAGTCCGGACCTTTACCAAAATAAGCTGCTATTGTTCCAAGTGTCGTACCTATAAGTATTTGCATAATTGTACTTATTATACCTACACTTAAAGATACTCCCATTCCATATAAGAGTCTGGCAAAAATATCTCTTCCAAGACTGTCTGTACCAAGTATATGCATACTATTAGGTGCTGCATTAATGGAAAATAGATCAATTGTTGAGTAAGAAGACTTTGCAAAAAATGGAGCCACTATCGAAAGAAAAATAGCAAATAATAAAATGCTTCCTCCCAGTATCCAGTAAATATTCCTCTTGAGTTCTATACTTTTTATATCCATATCTACCACCTGTTAAGCTTCAATTCTTCTATCAATGCAAATATATAAAATATCTGCTAAGAAATTAGATATCAATATAAATACTGCACCTATCATCAAAATCCCCATTATAAGTGGGTAATCCCTATTTTGTACAGCTTCATAGCTCAAACGTCCTATTCCCGGCCACACAAAAACAGTTTCAGTCATCAATGCCCCGGAAAATAATGTAGGTATCTGCAAACAAAAAATCGTTACTATTGATATCATAGCATTTTTAAGAGCATGTTTTAGCAAAACTCTTCTAAAACTCATTCCCTTAGCAACTGACGCCCTAATATAATCATTGTCAAGTACCTCTATCATAGCTGCCCTAGTGTATCTTGTAAATGCAGTTGCCTGAAATATAGTCAGTGTTATAACAGGCAATATCATATGCCTTGATAAATCAATTATTCTATAAATCCCCTTAAATTGTCTTCTTACATCATACATTCCTGATGATGGCAATAATGTAATATCATATGAAAATCTTTTAATCAATAAGAGTGAGATAAAGAATACCGGTATGGATACCCCTATAAATGAAAGTATTGTAATTATATCATCCAGTATAGTATTTTTCTTTACAGCTGCAATAGTACCAAAGAATACTCCTATAAAAGCACTTGTTATTAATGATGTTCCCATTAGTATAAATGTATTGAAAACTCTTGAACCAATTACTTCTGTAACCGGTCTTGAATATTTAACAGAATATCCAAGATCAAATCTCAATACTCTAAAAAGCCATTTGAAATATTTTATATATAATGGATCATAATAACCCAATTCTCTCAATTTACCTTCTATTAAATCTGCTGAAGTATTTGGATTTATCATATTGAAATATGGATGCCCCGGTTGCTTATTGATTAAAATAAATATTATGATTGAAATAAAAAAAAGCAATGTTATTAGTACCAATAATTTCTTTAGTATATATTTTATCATACCTTTTCCCAAGTGATTTTATCAAAAAGAGCCGCTACAAATCTTGTTACGGCTCTGAATTGCTACTCTGATATGCTCCAGTTTTGTGCATCTGCAAAATCTCTAAAAACCGAAGGGTTAAATCCTTCAAGCTTTGGATTTGTAGCTATAATTATATCCTGTTCAAATAAATAAATCCATGGTATCTGTTCATTCATATATACAGCAAACTCTTTATATGCTGACTTTCTAGCATCTATATCTGTTGTTCCTGCACCGGCTTCAAGAATTTTATCAAGCTCAGGTGTAGTAAATCCTGAAATATTCCATCCCATCTTTCCTTTTTCATTGCTAACTGCATCTGAGGACCAGTATGATGTTAAATCGGGATCAGCTGTAAGATTATTTCCCATCATATACATGTCAAAATCATGATTTGCAACAACTTTTTCCATAAGAGCCGGGAATTCCATCTTATTAAGTTCAACTTTAATACCAACATCTTTTAAGTTGGATTGTATTACCTGTGCTGCCTGTTCTCTTACTGTATTTCCGGTTGGTACATCAAGAGTAAATGAAAGAGCTTCTCCATTCTCATTTACCATAACTCCATCTTTCATTGTATATCCGGCTTCTTCAAGTAATGACTTTGCCTTCTCTACATCATATTCATATTTATTAAACTTTTCATCCTTAGGATATGCCCATGAACTTGAAAGCATAGGTGTATCTTTCACCTCTCCATTACCTTCAATAAGTTTTTCTACCATATTCTTTCTGTCAATAGCTGTAATTATAGCTTCTCTTACCTTTATATCCTTAAATATAGGATTTCTATAGTTTAATCCCATATATTGGAATAAATTGTTTGGATGTCTGTATATTTTAAAACCTGCACTCTCAAGTTCTTCGATATCTGCTTTCTTTAAGTTAGTTACTGCAGCCATATCTACAGCACCACTTTTTAAATCAGCAGCTACTGTATCTTCACCTACAATCTTGTAGACAATATTTGAAGTTTTTACTTTTCCACCAAAGAAATCATCATTCTTTTCAAACTTAACATCCTGACCTTCATTGAAGCTTACAAGCTTATAAGGTCCATTACCTACAGGATTTGTAAGAGCCTCTGTATTATTCTTCCACTCTTTCATAGGTATTTTTGAACAAATATGCTCAGGTATTATTCCCATACAACCAAGGTTTGTAAGTCCGGGACCATAGGCACTATCAAACTCAATGGTTATAGTTTTATCATCAGGAGTTTTAATACCTGATATTTTCTCAGCTTTACCATCCTTATATTCTGTAGCACCTTTTATCTTTTCAACATAATTTCCATACTCTCCGGCATAATCTGCATTTCCAAGTGCATTAAATGTATAAGCTACATCCTCTGAAGTAAGTGCTTCTCCATCTGACCATTTAAGATTGTCATTAAGAGTAAAAGTTATAGTTTTTTGATCATCAGATACTTTATACTCCTTTGCCAGATAAGGCATAAGATTTTGCTCCTCATCAAGCTTTAAAAGTGAAGTATATACCATACTGCAAACTGCATCATCATATATACTATCTGTAAGTAAAGGATTAAAAACTCCGGATGGAGATGTTGACATACCATATACTATAGTTTCCGGAACTTCCTCCACCTTTGCTTCTGTCTTACTTACCTGAGTCTGTACCTCTGTATTGCTCTTGGTTGTTTCACCCTGTTTTGATGAACAGGCGGTCAAAGCCCCTACTGCAATAAACATGGCTCCTAAAGTCAAAAATTTTCTTTTTAACATCTTTCCCTCCCTATGTTATTACCTACAATAAACCTTTATTTATGTGTTTATTTTCTTCTTTAAATAAATGAATTGCTAAGATATGAATTTATGTTATAGCTCATCTTAGAGAATAAAAAAATTTCCACAGATTCAAAATTTATCTTCAAAATATCACTTAATATATCAAGATATTCATTAACAAATCTCTCATTATATGAAGATTCTTTCGCTTCGTCTTGCTACTATATTTTTCATACTTCCTCACATTTTCAATTTGTTTAAAAAATATTATATCTAGGCTATCATTGATATTTGATTAAGTCAAATAGTGATTTTAGATTAAATTAATGATTTTAGTGATTTTATCCATAAATACCCGTCTTATGTCGAAGTACTATGAAATTTCCGACATTTTAAATTTTGAATAAACTATTTAACCTTATGCAATTCTTTTTGACCCTTTATTTTAAAGGCTTTTCTCACATTAAAAATATTTCAAAAAATTTGAAAAAAAATTTTAGAGGTGTTTATGGCTTATTTTTTGAGAAAAGAAAAGAAGAAAAATTGAAAAGAATAGAAAAAGAAAGATTACAAAACATAAAAAAGTTATCTAACAATTGTATTATAGAGATTGATAACTGCTTGCCTCTTGAACTGCTTAAACTTCAGAAAAACCTTATGGCTATTGCTGACGGAGAAGGCATTGCATTTGTTAACGTAAAGGTTTTGCAATAGGAAGAAATATAAATAAATATCATCGTTTTCTCCATGCAAAACTAAAGAAATTTGAAGGGAAAATACAGGAGAAAACAGCATAAGAAAAAATGCAAAAGCAAAATTTATGCCAAGGGGATTTTATGCCCAAAAATAGACAGCATTATAGAAAAATAAAATATCCTGACAAAGTCACAAAGCAAAACGCCTTGTATTTGTCAGGATATTTTTATTTATTTCTGCGGTAAGTAGAAATGTTTATTTCCCGACAGCCCCTTGTAATTATTTAGTGTCTTTTACGACTATTATCAATAATGTGATACCTATGTGAACAAATGATTTTAATACTGTAAACCTTCTAAATTGATACTTAAATTGAAGGCTTGAATTTGAAGTTTTTTCTCTATATTTACAAGCTATATATTTAATGATAGTATTTAAGTGAGTAAACTTCAAATATATTTTTAGGAGAATTTATAATGAAAAAGAAGCTATTTGCCTTATTCTTATTATCATTTTTAATGTCCTCACTTTCAGGATGCCGAGCATCCAAAGAGAACCAAACCTTATCTGCTGCACAGGAAAGTGAATCCATCTCAACACAAGAGCATTCCAAAGAAGAAAAAACTACTGCTTCATCAGAGAGTGATCTGACTCAAGCTTCAGTAGATGATGAACTTTCCTTATCAGAAAGTATTTATTTTCCGTATGAAAATTTAAATGAATTGACTATTAATGAACATAATGATAAGGACAGTTTAAAAAATATTATTAGCAAACTCCCAGAAATAGCCAAATATATACAACTTAGTGATGTGGAGTTAAGTAATGACTCGTCGACTATCACAATTAAATATGATGAAATTTATGACGGTGCAATCACATCCAGACTTTATGATACTACTATAACCCCACCCGGTCTAGATGAAAATCCTTTGTATTCTTCACCATATATATTTCCGAGGCTTGACAATAATGCTTTGCTTTTAATAATAGCAAATGATTCCATATCATATGTAAATTATGAGATTTCTGTACCCACAGAATTTCTTGTTTCAAAACCACTTACTCTAGAACTTACAAGAGAAAACTTTACAAAGCACTTAGGTGATATATCAAATGCTAAAGGAGATAAAAACCGTTATTGTATTTTATTAGATTATGATAATGCCGTATTTGCCAATAAAATACACATTAATGGTGTAGTCCTTGGCGCTAAAGAGGACATGCTCATTAAGCGATATAAAGAACCTGCTGAAAAAGATAGAAATAACTATACATATTTTACAGATAATAGCATTATAACATTTAGGCTTGAAAAGGAAAAACCGGAAGATAATTTATTAACAGTTACAAAAATTTCAGTTCGTCCACTTGAGAAAATCTCATATCTGGATTTTATCCCATACAATATAGGATTAATACCGGATCAAAATGGAGTTCTAAGTAAATCTCGTGTAGAGGGTTATCTTGGCGAACCAAGAAAAAAAATTTCAAATACTGATTATTACAGATTAACCTCAGGTTTATCTGATTATCTTTACTTTGTTTATGATGATAACGAAAATGTCATTGAGCATGGAATGATAAGAGAAGGAATTGTTCCTAAAAATAATTGAAATTGAATATAAAAACATAGTGTAGCGTGAATAATTTAAAGTCATGCTACACTACTCTTATAACTATCATTAAACTACTTTTTTTTATTTAGAATTACTCTAAATGTTTTTCCACTTCTTGAGCGTATCCGATGTATAAGAGATCAAATCTTCATTCTTACTCTCTTGTAAAACTCTCTCAAGCCATGTGATTGCTTCTTCAACCTTGCCGTCAAAGTAGTAGTTGTCGGCCAATATACAATACAGCTCGTCTCTTAAGTCGGCTTCTTCATCCGATATTCTATCAAGCAAATCTTTGACTGTTTCCGTAGATTTATCATACATCTCAAGTTGCTGATATATGTATGCCAATTTTCCTCTTGCATAAATATCATCGGTATCCAGTTCAACGGTCTTTTCAAACCAAGGTATTGACATAGAGTATTGATAGCAGTTATTTAATGCTACAGCGACAGCATATGCATTATCGGCAGTCGGATTGTTTGCATATATTCTGTATCCGAAAGGCAGATATTCAAGATTTTGATCATCTGTTAATTCGTTTGCATATTCCTCTTCCTCTTTTGTCAGAGGTGTTTTATCTCCGGTATCAAGGAATTCCTTTGTCAATGTGTTGATTCTGTCTCCTTTATGCGAATTGATAAATTCCAATACCTTTGGAATAACATTCTCTTTGGCATATACAGATTCCCCAAACCATATATTTGACTGTCCGAATCCCTTTCCTATTCCGTCTTTTGCCGCCCTTCCTATAGTAAAAGTTCTCTCATCTTCAGGCAAAAGATATGCATCCTCCGCACTGCATTCAAACCAGTAATATCTTTCAATACCGCTTGCAGGTGTACAACGCATTTCTTTTAAAAATCTGTTCGCGGTTGCATTCTCATACCATCCGACGATTACGGTACCTCTTTGTGGATGTGCGGCACACCAAATTACTAAAACATTGTTTGTTTCATCAAAATGTCTATATTTATCATCAAATTTTTCTATATGAAATTCCTCTCCTATAGCTTTAACAAAACCATAGCATCTTCCGTCCATATTTAAAAAATTCCACTTTTCATGCGCATCTTCATTTTCCTGAACCCATCTTCCTCCTGTTGTCGGATTTATCTCTCCGGCAATACGACCGTCATAGTATCTCAAATACGCAATGTTACAAAATATTATATACATATCTCATCCTTTCTATCTTCAATAACAATATTCAATGCATTATTCCCGTCCTTCAAACATGCAATCGGTTTACGCCGCATATTTGTAAAAGAAAACATCCCCTTTGGCAGTGCCTCTTTGGTATCAACATAGTATTTTGTCACACCTCTCTCTACTACCAAAAAAAGTTCAAATTCATCCGGAACGAGTACATCCAAAAGGTAAAACATATTACCATGAAATTCCTTAAGAAGCTCTCTTCTTACATTCGCTGTGCTACCCGAATTCGCATTTATCAAATCATCCATCCTGTATAAAACAAATTTTCGCTCATTTTCTCTAAACTCTTCCTGCATTCTTGGTATCTGCTCTCTTTCAAGAAACCCCACTTGACCGTGATAACCGAGCGCATATTTCATCCAGTTCAAATCTATATCAAGTAATACAGATAATCGAAAAAGAGTCTCTGCACTGACAGTATCGCGACTTAGCTGTGCTGAAAATGTTGTATTTTTTATTCCAAGTTCGCCTGCAATCTGTTTTTCAGTTCTGTTTCTGTTTTTGATAAAACGCTTTATCATTCCACCAATCTTATTTGTGTCCTCCACGCTGAATTCACCTCCTTTGTAAGTTCTTTGCTTTATGTATATACTATATCAAGTCTTATGCTTTTATAGTAGAGCAAAAAATCCAATGTGGTTAGATTTTTATGGGAATTATCATCCTACAAAAAAATCAGAGAGTATTTAATACTCCCTGACTTTTTTATATAAACCTATTTGCTAAATAAATCCACAATACCAACACTATTTCGCTAAGGGTAAAAGCAGCAGACACAATAGCCAATCTCCTACCTCTATTCCAATACTTTATACTTATATACAGTCCGTCTATAATATCCAACACAGGTATCATCTGCAATAAAAAATGTGCTCTTCTTTCCACAGAAGTAATACCATATTTTTTTTGTGTAATACCTAAGACGCAATCCATTGATATAAAACACGGCAACTCTATTAAGGTAAATACTATCAACGAACATGGTATTATCGCAATAATAAAAACAACCAAGAAAAAAATCAAAATAATTATAAGCGGTTCTTCTAACCACTTAATTATCATCCATATTATTGTAACAATAAGAGTACCTACTATTCCTGCAGCGATTAATCCGACAGGCATCGTTATATATTTATATATAAAATATGTATTCAGGCAATAATCTACATCTTCCTCCTTTTTAGCAGATGCAATATTTCGCATTTGTGATATCAAAGCAAATATAAACAGTATAAAAGGAATAATTAACATAGTTACGGTAGCATCGCTTATACCATACACTTCAATCAAAACCATTAAACCATATATTGCCGTTCCATACAGTACACCAAGTAACAAAGGATGTTTTCTTTGACCATTTTTCATATTTTACAAATTCTTCTCCACACACTCAAGTGCCGCTTCCACTACCTTGTCCATATCATAGTACTTATAGGCGCCAAGTCTTCCGCCGAAGATTATCTCAGGACGGGTTTTTGAAAGCACTACATAGCTTTCATAGAGTGCATTGTTCTTTTCATTGTTGATAGGGTAATACGGTTCCTCACCATTTTGCCACTCTGTAGGATACTCCTTTGAGATGATGGTAAAGTCCTGCTTGCCGTACTCAAAATGCTTATGCTCTATAATTCTGGTAAAAGGTACTTCCCTCTGCGTATAGTTTACTACCGCATTTCCCTGATAGTTGTCTGTATCAAGTCTCTCATCCTCAAAATATACTCTCCTGTATTCAAGTACTCCGAGCTTGTAGTCAAAGAACTCGTCAATCATTCCTGTATATACCGTTTTGTCGGATATATCGGGATTTTCCTTTATAAAGTCTTTGTACTCCGTATTTGTTCTTACCTCAATGCCGTCAAGCAGCTTTTCTACAATACCTGTATATCCTCCTATAGGTATTCCCTGATATCTGTCATTAAAATAATTATTATCAAAGGTAAATCTAAGCGGCA
>CAUQKD010000059.1:0-10787 GCA_963518365.1 uncultured Lachnoanaerobaculum sp.
CAATTGCTTACTTCTCCCTCTACTGATATCTTATTTAGTACAAAGTCCTGCATAAACATATTCTTGATATATGCATTCACTTTTGATACAGAATAAACCATATCACTGCTCCTCTGCATTTACCCTTGAGAGTATCGCATTTACAAATGAATAGGACTCTTCTCTTCCATATGTCTTTGCAAGCTCTACAGCCTCATTTATAGCTACACTTACAGGTATATCACTGTCATATTTCATTTCAGCAATTGCAAGTCTTAAGATGCTTTTTTCAACTCTTCCTATTCTCTCAAGTTTCCAGCCCTGTGACAGTTCTCCAATCATCTTGTCAATCTGTGCCTGATTGTCTCTAACCAGCATTGCTTTTGACCTTATATATTCTATATCCCCTTCACCGTAGTTTGCATCATGGATAAGCACATCATCTTCATCCTCCAAAGACGGTGATTCAAAATAATTATCTATCTGAACTTTTGCCTCCTCTTCAGGATAAAAATCCAAACCGAATAATATTTTAAAACAATGTTCTCTTAGCAAATGCCTTGTCATATGATCCTCCATATCCTTTACATATAATCACATAATTATATCCTATAGAAAGTCTAAAAGCAAGGAGAAGGGGACAGCACAACTTTATCTTAATATTTACCTTACTCTACATTGCATATATAATATTTACATTAAGTTTTAAGGAGAATATATGCCAAGAGAATTGAATCTGTACTCACTGATAATCCGCATAGTTCTGTCTTTATTTATAGGCGGGATATTGGGATTTGACCGCGGCAGAAAGAACAGACCTGCCGGTTTTAGAACATATATGCTTGTATGCCTCGGATCCACACTTGTAATGATTACCAATCAATATGTATTCCAAGTCTTTAAAAGCGGTGACCCTGTAAGACTTGGAACTCAGGTTGTAAGCGGAGTAGGTTTCTTAGGTGCAGGCACCATAATACTTACAGGACGCAATCAGGTAAAAGGTATCACTACGGCAGCAGGTATATGGACTGCCGCCTGTTGCGGTCTTACTATAGGAATAGGATACTATGAGGGAGCAATTGCAGGCGGAGCCGCCATATTTATTGCAATGGTATCACTTCAAAAGCTTGAAGTGTTTGTCAGAAAGAACTCTCGTGCTGTGGAACTTTATATAGAATATGACAACGCTATGCCGCTTAGCGACCTTTTCACATATATCAGAAAAAACGATCTTGATATAGTGGATATTGACCTTGCCAAAAATACTTCTCTGATGAATATCTGTCAATCGGCTACCATGACTATAAAGGGCAAAACCAAAAACAGCCACGCAATTATCTTAAATCTTATCAGTAAGGCTCCAGGTGTCATATATTTTATGGAATTGTACTGAATTGCCTCAAATATATATTGAAATGATATTTTTAAATCGCTATAATATGATTATAATGTTTTAACTTTGGAGGCTTATGAAAAGATTTATACCATTTTTATTACTATCATTTTGTCTTGGTAGCGGTACTTTAATAACAGGTTGTACAAACCAATCATCAAATACTGAAGGCAGCTTCACTAATGCCGACAACTCAAAAAGCGGAGAAACAATAAAGGAATTGGTAAGTTCGACAGATATAGGTGATGTTTACAACGGCGGAGGAATCAACCTTGAAGACAGCTTTGATGTGGATTCTATTGAGAAAAAAATGACGGAACTTGCACTTGCAAACTCCGGCGTTGACTCCGAGGATAAACTTGATCATCATCTTATAGTAACACCTACAGATATGGATATGGAATTACAGTTCGGTGTATCTGCAGAAGCTATATTCTTGGAAGGCGGTATTTATACCAATGTCAGTCAGATTGCGGAGTGGACATCTGAAAATTCCGATATAGCCGATGTAACACAGGGAGAAATACATGCAAATAAAGTAGGCGAGACCAATATCACGGCGACATATCAGGGAATTACAAAATCCATACATATAAATGTTATCGAAAAAGCGAATTGGGAAGAAAAGGACGGTTCCTGGTACTATGTAGATGCTACCGGTAAGAAGACCACAGGCTGGAAAGTAATCAACGGCAACTGGTATTACCTCGGCAACAACGGCTCAATGCTTACAGGTTGGCAGAAGATAAAAGATACATACTATTATCTGCACTCTTCAGGTGCAATGGCACAGGGTGAATGGGTAAAAAATAAAGATGACGGTGCATGGTATTACTTCAACTACAACGGTGAGATGGCAAAACATAAATGGATAAAGGACGGCACAAATACATTCTATATTCACTCAAACGGTAAGATGGCAACCGATGAATGGGTCAAAGGCGAAGGCGACTCATGGTATTATTTCCTCTTGGACGGCAAGATGGCAAGAGACCGCGCCATTGATATAAAAGGTGTAAGCTATCAGTTTGACAAAGAAGGAAAATGTCTGAATCCGAACGGCAACTGATTTTAACTTAAAAACACCCCTATATGGGGTGTTTTTTATAATTTCTTCAAATAATCTCTGTACAGTCTTCCTACAGGAAGTCCCATTACATTGTAATAGTCTCCCTCTATTCCCACTATATACCTTGAAAAATATCCCTGTATTGCATAGGCTCCGGCCTTGTCATAAGGCTCTTTTTTCTCCAAATAATCTTCAATCTCTTCACTTGAAAGCCTTGCCACTTCCACAGAAGTATCCTCTACAAAACTCTCATAACTGTTTTTCAAAGAATTGTATACACATACTGCAGTATATACTCTATGCTTTCTGCCTGATATAGTCTCAAGCATCTTTCTTGCTTCGGATTTATCCTTCGGCTTTCCTAAGATTTTTGTGTCTATTGCCACTATAGTATCTGCCGATATAACCGCAAAATCCTTATCACCATACTTAAGCCTTGATTTTTCTACAATATCCAAAGCCTTATTGTAAGCCTGTTTTCTACACGCCTCTACCGGGTCACTACAGTCAATTTCAGTTTCTTTGTCGGATACCGCTATCTCAAAGTCTACACCGATTTGCTCCAAAAGCTCTTTCCTTCTTGGCGATGCGGAAGCCAAAATTATCTTAACATTATTCATAAATTCTTATCTCCTTACCAAGTGCAAATGAATATATAAAAATTTCACTCACATTTTTTCCTGTACTCATTTCAAGAGATTTCTTATAAAGTTCAAGCTGAACTTTATATCTGCTTATCAAAGTCTCTGTACTTTTTACATTATCCGTCTTATAATCCACCAAAATTATGCCGCCTTTTGTATCTATATATGCATCAATAACACCCTGTATCAGTACGGTCTCATCACTGTCTCCCATATTTGCTTCTCTTGCGGATATACCCATTATAAACTGATTTTCTCTCTTCAAGCTTTTGTGATACTTAATAAATATCTCTCCAAGTTTTGTATCCAAAAACTTTACAATATCCTCAGGATTTATAAGCTCTCTGTAAGAGACATTCTTTAGCAGTGCAATCTCAGATTTTACAAACTCAAGCCTGTTTTTGAAGCTTTCTATATTTTCATAGTGAAGTCTTTGCATAAGTTTGTGGTAGGCATTACCGCGCTCACCGGCATTGTTGACACCCCCGGTCTTTTCTTTATTTTGTTTTATCTCAAATTCTTCACTCTGTGACATTCTCTTGATTTCAGATACCGAAAACTTGGTTTTCAAATCCACATTTACACTGTATGGGTATGTATAATCAAGTCTCTTCTTTAACTCGTCATATTTTTTGATATCGCTTCCTTCAAATACCTTGTGCAAATCTCCTACTTCTTTTTGAGTCAGCTTCTCCTCATCCAAAAGAATCTTATAATCATACAGCTTTAAATCAAAATGTATTCTGTCAAAGCTTAAAAGTATCAGGTCAAGATACGAATTACAAGATCTTATATCTAAAAATCCGGGTGTTTCCTTATTTGTTTCCAAAGCCTTTTTAACATCCTTGCAGGTACCTGAAATAATCATCTTTTCCATGGCTCTTGTAAGTGCCACATAAAGAACTCTAAGCTCCTCACCCATAAGCTCCGTACCAAGCTTATATTTTATAACATTTTGCTTTATGGAACTGTCTTTTATATTATGTTCACTGTCCACATACTGCACACCGAGTCCGAAGTCGTTATCTATTACAATGCCCTGTTTCAAGTCGGTCTTATTAAAGCTTCTGTTTGCATTTACAAGGAAACATACCGGGAACTCAAGCCCCTTTGACTTATGTATTGTCATAATCCTTACAATATCATCATTTTCAGAAAGTATTCCGGCTTCCCCGAAATCGTTGTCAAAGTCCTTAAGCTTTGCAATATATCTGATAAAGTTATAGAGTCCGCTGTATCCCGAGTTTCCGAAGGTTCCGGCCTTACTTATAAGCAACATCAAATTGGCCTTTCTGACCTGTCCGCCCGGCATTGCAGCTATTATATTCAAAAAGTCGGTTTTATTGTAAATATCCTGTAAAAGCGCCTGAATATTCATATATGTAGACTTTTTTCCATATTCGTCTAAAAATTCAATTGCTTTTCTTATTTTTTTCTTTGTAGCCTCTTCAATGCTTCCTTCACTTTCCTCAAATATGATTGCGTCCATCATTCTGATTTTTTTGGATTTTTCAATATTTTGCTTTTTCCTGTAATCGGATACAATATTTGCAAGCTCCAAATCAGTCATTCCTACAATCTCCGAGTTCAAAAACGCGGTCAAATCCACATCGGAGTAAGGATTATCCACAGCCGCCAATATGGCCAGTATCTTTCTAACCTCAAATGTTTTAAAATATCCTTTGTTGTTCTCCGCATATGCCGGAATATTTTCATCATTCAAAACCTTGGCTATACTCTCACCGATACTTGCACGCACCAAAATCACTATGTCACTGTACTTTAAATCTCTGCCGCCGTCTACCTTCAGCTCTTTTTTCAGCTCCTTGATTCTCTTTGCAATAGCTCTTGCTTCAAGCTCTATAGCAGATGTGTCATCTTCAATACTGCCCACATCCGTAAGCATTAACTCACTTACATACTCCTTGTCTCCCTCATCAAAGCTTGCTCCAAGATATAGCGCCGCATCATCATCATAATCAATGCCGCCTATATCCTCTTTCATTATCTTCTTAAATAAGACATTCGCACCGTCAAGCACGTTTTTTCTGCTTCTGAAATTCTTACTGAGAACAACTTTCTTTGCATCTTCATCATCAATACCGTCAAAACTTTTAAAAGTTTTATACTTTTCCATGAAAAGCTTTGGCGAAGCCTGCCTGAATCCATATATTGACTGCTTAACATCTCCTACCATAAAGACATTGTTCTTTTCTATCGCCTTTACTATAGCTTCCTGTAGGTAGTTTGAATCCTGATACTCGTCAATATATATTTCACTGAATTCTTTTTTATATGCCTCTGCAACTTTTGTAGGATTTTTATTCTCATCTACAAGTATACCAAGTGCCAAATGCTCTATATCTGAAAAGTCCACCAGATTTTTTTCTCTCTTTTTTTCATTAAAGAGTGAAATATACTTCTTTGTCAAATCCACCACAGCTCTTATCTTTGCCTTTTCACTTTGCTCTTCAAGCAAGACTCTGTCTTTGTCAAAGTCATAATCCTGTGCAAGCTTTGAAATATTATCTTTATACTTATCTCTGATTGCTTTGGCTCTTTCCCTTAAGTCTTTGTCTCCGCCCTTTGCAGCCTTAAGCTTGTCAAAGCTTACCAAGTTAAGCTTTTTTGAGAGTTCAAATATATCTGCCGCCTTTTTTACACCGCCGATACTTGAGCGCTCCTCCAATACATTATCCAGATATGAAGCCGGACCCTCTTCCTCATTACATATATCAATCATCTCATCAATATCTTGTAAAACGGAGTCCACACTCTTCATTATCTGATTGTATATATACTCCTGCCATTTATCATCGCTCTCATTCAATGAATCAAGCCACTCCAAAGGCCAAGGTTTGCTTACGGCAAATCTGTAAAGCTTTTCAATAAACTCGACGATACTCTTGTCTCCCTTACTGTTTGCAAAGGCGTCACTAAGTTCCATAAAATCCTTATTTGCGGCTTCATACTCACTTTCCAAAAGTTCTTCCATAGTATCGGCCTTTAAAAGTGAGATTTCACTCTCATCCGCCACAAAAAAAGCAGGGTCTATATCAATCTTATCAATATTTTCCCTTATTATTGAAAGGCAGAAACTGTCTGTAGTCATTATCTTGGCTGATGCCAAAAGTACGGACTGCTCCTTAAGTCTCTTAAACTCTACGGTATTCGTCTCATGCTTTTCCATCTCTTTTAACAAGGCATTATAGATTTTCTCCTTCATAGATGCCGCTGCGGCCCTTGTAAAAGTCATTACCAAAAGCGAGTCCACATCAATAGGATTGTCGTTATCCGTTATCTTTTTTATTATTCTTTCTACAAGTACCGCAGTCTTTCCGCTTCCGGCAGCGGCAGATACCAATATACTTCCCTTTTTTATATCAATTGCCGCCTGTTGTGCCTTCGTCCACATGCTCATTTTTCTCCATCATTTCCCAAATATCATCATCATTTATTTTCACCAAGTTGTTGTATGCAAATCCTTCTATTCCTTCATCAAATCCGCATATTGCACTGTACGGGCAGTAATCACAGCTTGACTTTCCCTTCCTTATTGAAGGTGTGACGCCGATACTGCCGCTTAAGATATTTTCAGCCGTGTTCTTTGCCGTTTGCCTTACATACTTTCTAAGTAAGTCTATCCTCTTTGTACTTGCAACACTTGATGTCTTTGAAATACTTCCGTCTTTTTTTAACATTACAGGTATAACATCACTGCTTGTTTCAATACTTTTATCCAGATGCTTTATTATATTAAAATCCGTATTGACTATACCCATAGGCTTTAACTTACTTAAGAAAGCGTTTTCTTTTTTCGCCTCATCTCTTGTAAGGAAAGGTGAATCTATATGGTAGTAAAAAAATGCCGCCGGCAAAACTTCCTTACCCGCTTTTGTGAGCTGTTCCATCACCGCATCCAGATATATCACAAGCTGCAAAGCCCTGCCGTAGAAAGGCATATCAAGCTCCCACTTCATATTTCCGGTCTTGTAGTCAATTATTTTTACCAATGTCTTATCTTCATCAACATATGTATCTACTCTGTCTATCTTTCCTCTAAGATACATCTTTGCATTATTTTTCAGTTCAATATTTAGAGCTTCAAGATTATCACTTTCACCGAAATTTTTTTCAAAATATTTCGGCTCAAAGTCGCCTGCTGCAAGCTGTTTTGAAAGTACAAGCATTGTAAGTTTTGTCATTCTGACAATCTTTTCAAGCTGATACTTTGACTTATTACTCTCTTTAAATATGCTGTTTTTTTCGGAAACCATGTTTTCGTTTACAGCCTCATCAACCAGCGAGAAAAGGTCCGCTTCATCCATCTTTGCAATCACTTTATTTCTTGACTTTGCATACCTGAAGCATTTTTCAAGCATATCATGTACCAATGTACCTATATCCGACGCTTTAAATGAATGTATCTGCCTTTCCCCCACTCCAAGCCCGTAGCTTATAAAATGCTCAAAAGGACATTCATTGTAGTTTTCAAGCCTTGTCACACTTACACGAAGTTCATCACCGAACAGTTCTCTTGCCGCACTCTCACCTATTCCGCTGTCCTTGTACACATACGTTGCAGCTGCTATAAGTCTTTTTATGAACTCTCTATCAAAGAATGTCGCAATATATCTTACAAAGTCTTCATCTGTTACTTCCTTTGCGCGAAGCCCTCTCAAATTTTCACTGAGATATTCCTTTGCTTCAAACCTTGAATATATATTCAGCTCTTTGCTTCTTTTTATCTCTATATCAGGGAATATCGACTTTACCATATTTATAAGTATTGACGGACGCAAAGACTTACCCTCAAAGTCCATACCTGCAAAACTTATAAACAGCTTGTCTGAAGGCTTTGTAAGCACCTGATACAGATAAAATCTGCCTGTATACAAATCCTCTCTGACTGTATCAGACAGATTAAAGCCCAAAGACTTAAGTTTTCTTTTTTCTCTGTCATTTATAAGTCCTCCCGAATCCTTGACTGTAGGCAGACTTCCGTCATTTGCGCCGCATACAAACAGTGCCTTTATGCTGCCAAGTCTGGTTCTTTTTAAGTCACCTATTACCACTCTGTCCACCCTGTCAGGTATCATTCCAAGCTTTATCTCTTCAAAACCTGTATGTAAGAGGTCGCTTAGTTCTTTTTTGGTCAGACTCTCACCTTCAAGTACAAGCTCCAATCTGTCAAACAGGCTGATAACCTCGTCAAATATTCCCTCATACTCTCTCGCTCTTTTAAAATCACTAATTTCTTCAAGTGATAACTTTATATCTTCAAGCTTTTCTTCTATATTCTCCTTTGTAAATATCTCTCTGAAAGCACCAAGGGCACTCTTTATGCTTACCTTACTCTTACTTATTGCCGTATAAAGTGTATCAAGCTTACAAAGAGCAAAGTCCTTGAACTCATTTATCTCTTTTAATTCAGTTTCACTAAAACTTTTCGGCAAATATGTAAATTCCGAATGCAGTCTTTTATATCCCTTTATACCTGTCTCAAGCAAATAATTGTCAAGCAGTGATACAAGCCTTTTATCAAAACGTAAAAGTCCGAGTCTTAAAAATCTGTTTACCGCATCATATGAAAAATTCTCACTTATGACTCCGATGCAGGCATTGATAAACTCCACCAACTCATTGTTGTCAACATCCATCTTCTCATCCAAATAGTAGGGAATCTCAAGCTGATGAAATCTGTTTATCAGTGCATCGAACACATCCTCAAGGTCGCCGTAGATTATCGCAATATCCCTGTATCTGTAGTTATTATCCTTTACAAGTCCGAGGATTTTATTGGCAACAAAATCTATCTCGTCCAAAGGATTCATACAGTAATTTATCTCAATATCAGAGACTTCTTTCGATCTTTTTCCGTCATATCTGAGGAAATGCTCCTCAAAAAATCCAAGATCTTTTGAGTTTTTAAATCTGTGTACCGCTCCCGTATTCAGATTTATATCAGGCAATCTCTTTATATTCTCCTTCTTTGCCATCTCACTTATCTGTGAAATCATCTTACTGCTGATAAAAAAAAGATCACTCTCTAAGAGTCTGATATCCGGATTAACTCCCTTACCCAAAGTTATACTGAATCTAAGTTCAGCCGCCACCTTCATAAGGTTTGAAATTATTCTGTTTTGAATAGGCGTAAAGCCTGTATAACCGTCAAATAAGATAATGCTGTCACTTAATAATTCACTGTTTGCTATATTCTCATTCAAAATATCAAGTATCTGCTCGTTTGTGAAATATTTTCCTGCAATATATTCCTCAAATCCCGTCTTTAAATTATATATATCCTCAAGTTTTATCTTAAGAAGTGAGTCCACTTCACTGTTGTTTACCTGCTCTCTTATAAAGTCGTCACTGATATCATACTGCATAAACTCTGAAATAAGCGACTTTATACTGTCAATAAATCCCGCCTTTTGGAACTGCTTTTTCCACGCCTTAAGCTCTACCTTGTTTGCAATCCTTCTAAGTATAAGCGCCTTATCAAGTTCATCCAAAACCTCAGGATTTTCTATATCAAGTTCTTCAAATATCCTGTAAGCAAGCCTGTTAAAACTGAGTACATCTATATTGTTTACTGCATGATTAGGATGCATCTGTACTATATCTTTTTGAGTCTGCATCGTAAACTGCTCAGGTACTATAATAAAAAACTTTTTATCCAAGTTTTTTACAGCCTCATCTATAATATCCTTAAAAGCCCTGTAGGTCTTTCCCACACCTGAGGCGCCAAAATAAAATCTGTATCCCATCTCTCTCCTAAAATATGTAGAATGGCAGCTCCCGAAAGGAAACTGCCATATATTTATTGCAAATGCTTTGCAATCTCATGTATAAACTCTTCACTGTTTAAAACTTTTATATTCTCCAATGTTGATATTGCACCCAGGTCTCCTGTCATCTTGCCGGACTCTATAGTATCAATTGTAGCCTTCTCAAGTCTGTTTGCAAAGTCAATCAAATCAGGAAGATTATCAAGTTCTCCTCTTTTTCTTAGTGCACCGCTCCATACAAATATGGTTGCAACCGAATTGGAAGATGTAGGCTCACCCTTCAGATACTTGTAATAATGTCTCTGAACGGTACCGTGTGCCGCCTCATACTCATAACAGCCGTCAGGGGAAACCAGTACCGAAGTCATCATAGCCAGTGAACCGAAAGCGGATGAAAGCATATCGCTCATAACATCTCCGTCATAGTTCTTGCAAGCCCAGATAAATCCGCCCTCGGACTTCATAACTCTTGCCACCGCATCGTCTATAAGCGTATAGAAATATGTAATTCCCGCCTTTTCAAACTTCTCCTTGTACTCTACATTGTATATCTCTTCAAAAATATCTTTAAATGTATGGTCATACTTCTTTGATATGGTATCCTTTGTAGCAAACCACAAATCCTCTTTTTGACTTAGAGCATATTCAAAGCAGGCTTTTGCAAAACCTTCAATGGAAGAATCCAGATTGTGAACTCCCTGTGCAATTCCTGCACCCTTAAACTCATATATCAGACTTCTTGTCTCATTGCCTTCACTGTCTGTGTACACAAGCTCAACCTTACCCGGCCCGTCAATAATCATCTCCGTGTTTTTGTATACATCACCATAGGCATGACGGGCAATGGTTATAGGCTTTTTCCATGTTCTGACATTCGGCTCAATACCCTTTACCAATATAGGTTTTCTGAA
>CAUQKD010000060.1:0-10749 GCA_963518365.1 uncultured Lachnoanaerobaculum sp.
AGTAAAGACATAGCAAGTGAAATGGATATGGCGGCTTTTGAAAATTTATTTAAATGCATGATTTACCTCTATTTCGGTCCTGATATTTCGCCGGGCTTTAATCCGACTTCATCTTTGCTTGTGGAACCGTTACCTTTTTTTGTTTCATCTGCCGGTGATTTTGGCTTGGCTTCTCCTGAAGGGCTGTTTGATTTGCCGCTTTCGGAGCTTGACTTTGTTTCATCTGTAGGTGCGGCAGGTACGGTAGGTTCTTTAGCTGAAGTAGAGGTATTTTTGCTATCGCCTGACTTGGTCTCGGCAGGTTTGGCTTCGACCGTTTTACTTTCACCCGGTTTGCTCTCGGCTGGTTTAGACTCACCTGACTTGGTCTCACCAGGTTTTGATTCAGCTGACTTAGTGTCACCGGGAGCGGGTACTACACTGGGCTGATTTGAGGAAGAACTCTTAGAATTATTTTCTGAAGAGGGCTTTGTGCCATTGGTGGCTTCAGCCTTCAGTATCCCCGGTATAGCATTAGTGACACTGCTAGGAGTGCCACTGAGATTTGTACATACACCATGTGTATCAAAGGTATATTCTTTTCCTTCTATAATAATGGTTTTACCGGCAACTATCTTTCCTTCTTCATCAAAGTAATAGTATTTGTCATTTGACTTCAGCCAACCCTTAACCATATGTCCCTGTTCATTGAAGAAGTAAGTTGTACCCGCTATCTTCTTGAAACCGAAGCTCATCTTGCCGTGGTTATCACCGGCAGCTTCTTCCATATAGTACTTGTGGGTACCGTCATTGACCCAACCGGTCTTCATGGAGCCGTCAGGATTGAAGTAATAGAAAATACCGTCAATCTGATTCCATGAGGTACACATTTTTGCGGCGCTTGAGAAGTAATATGTCTTGTCACCTACTTTAGTCCAGCCGAATGCGGCTCTTCCGTCAGGTTTGAAATAGTACCATGATCCGTCCATCTGTCTCCAGCCTGTGGCCATAGCACCTGATCCTCTTAAGTAATAGTAGTTTGAATCGCTCTTAAGCCATGAACCCTGTACAAGGTTGCCTCCGCTTAGTGTATAATACCATTCATTTCCTACTTTAAACCAGCCTGTAGCCATTATTCCGTTTGATTTGAAATAATACCACTTTGAATCAATATTTTTCCAACCTGTAGTCATGATACCTGTGGACAAATCCATATAGTAGTAGCCGTCTGAAGACTGTAACCAGCCTTTGTGCAGTTGATTATTTTCATCAACATAGGTCCAGGTACCATTGTTTGATTTCCAACGGTTATTAGATGCGTACACGACAGAAACGGCGGAGAGTGAAAGCAGTCCGCTAATTGCGCCTGTAACCAACATCTTTTTTATAGTTTGCTTCATATTGCCTCCTTATATTGTTATGGATGAGATCAAACTATAAGAGCTCACCGAAATCAGCTCTCTTACATTTGAACTTATATCCGTCATTACTTTTATTATAACATTTTCCCTAACAATAGAACAGTATATATATTATAACAAATATTTACGATTTACAGAATACCGATTTATATTCTTTTAGAAATAAAAGTTGCTGTAATAAGCTAGATTTAAAGTACATTCTTAAAAGTATTATCTAAAAATTTATAGATGATAGTATTTTTGTATAGTTTTTTGTAGTGTTAGTCTTTAATTTAACAATGATATTGATAAAAAAAACACTAATATAGACAAGGTGAGAATATATAGGTATAATGGTAAAATCGTATAAATTAAATTAGTATATTGAATGTTTTTACGGTTTTGGAGTATATTAGGAGGTGAAAGATTATGGAGGCCTTAAAATATTTATCACTCATTTCTCAGGTAGGTTTTACCATGGTTACACCTGTTTTACTCTGTACATTTGTAGGTATTAAGCTTGAGGGAAGGTTTCATTTTCCTTTTACCTTGATATTCCTATTGCTTGGAGTGATAAGCGGATGTATGTCCGGGTATAGGCTTATTATGAACTCTCTGAAGAAGATGGAGAGAGATGATCAAAAAAAAGACCTGCAAATAAACGAAAACAGTTTTGTTTTACCGAAGAAAGAAAGTAGGGTTTTTAAGAAAAAGGATGAGTAAGGATACAAGAAGAACATGCCTTTGTATGGGTATCGGTGTTTTGATTTATGAGCTTATTTTAAGTCTTGCAGCTATTTTTTTTGCAAGATTTATAAAGTATTCAATCACTTCTATAGAACTTGGTATACTGGTGGGGACTGTTTTAGTATTGGCCATGGTTATTGATATGGGAATATCGACTGAGGACAGTTTATATGGTGGAACTCCTTCTTATGCACAGAGAAAGATTATGATACATTCTTTACTGAGAAAGGTAGTGTTATTCATTGTTGTTGCAATATTTTGGAACAGTAGATACATAAATGCATTTATGATTGTCATATCTGTTTTCGGATTGAAGTCAGGTGCATATATGTATCCATTGTTTAAAAAAATATTTGAAAAAAGAAGAAAGGAGGAGACATGAGCTTAAATATTTTAGCTGAAAGTGCAGGTGGAGCCAAAAATTTGGATTTCATGATTCATGGCCTATATAAGTATAAGCTGTTCGGGCAGGAACTCTATTTGACTACGACTACAGTTTCCTTGATTATTGTCGTTGTACTGATTACTCTATTTGCTGTTTTTGCAAACAGAGCGATAAAGGCATCAGACCCATACAAAGCTCCAAGCGGTTTTGTAAACTTCTTGGAATGCGGTATCGAAGCCTTGGAGTCTATGACGGATACTATTCTTGGCGGAAACAAGGACAGATTCTTAAATTATATAGGAACAATCTTTATCTTTATTTTTGTTTCGAACTTCAGCGGTTTGCTGGGACTTAGAAATCCTACAGCAGATTATGGTGTTACATTCTTGCTTGGATTATTTACATTCCTTATAGTAAACTTCCAGGGTATAAAGAACAGAAAATTAAAACACTTTACATCACTGTTTGAGCCTATCCCGCTGCTTTTCCCAATCAATGTTATTGGTGAGATAGCAAACCCGATATCCATTTCATTGCGTCTTTTTGCAAATGTGCTTTCAGGCGTTCTGATTATGGGGCTTTGGTATGGTATGATGCCGATCTTTTTAAAGATAGGTATACCGTCATTCTTACATCTATATACAGATGTGTTCTCAGGAGCATTACAGACCTATGTTTTCTGTATGCTTAGTATGGTTTATATCAATGACAAATTAGAATAGTTCATTAGATAAAATATTTTCAGGATTTAAGTAGGTTTAAGCCTACTTGATATCATATATTTTGGAGGTTATTTATGAATATGACAGGACAGGATTTTATATTTGGTTGCTCCGCTATAGGTGCAGGACTTGCAATGATAGCAGGTATCGGACCCGGTGTAGGACAGGGTATTGCAGCAGGACATGGTGCGGCGGCTGTAGGTAGAAACCCGGGAGCAAGAGCGGATATCACATCAACAATGCTTCTCGGACAGGCGGTTGCCGAGACAACAGGTCTTTACGGACTCGTTGTTGCTATGATTCTTATGTTTGTTAAGCCTTTCGGTGCTTAATTTGGAGGTTTTATGGAAAGACTGATAGGATTTGACCCTCAGCTTTTGGCTGATTCAGCCATTACAGGCTTAGCGGTCCTTTTCTTGTTCTTTATTCTTTCCTATTTGCTTTTTAACCCGGCTAAGGATATGCTCGCAAAAAGAAGAGAGCGCGTGGCGGGAGATTTGGAAAGCGCAAAAGAGGCAAAGGCAAAGGCTGAAGCTCTGAAGGCGGAATACGAGGAAAAATTAGCTACTTTTAAAAAGCAGGCTGATTCTATCTTGGAGGATGCCAGAAAAAGGGCAAAGGATAGAGAAAATGAAATCATAGAAGAAGCAAGAGCCGAAGCTATGAGAATTACTGACAGGGCTAACAATGAGATAGAGCTGGCAAAGAAAAAAGCCATGGAAGAAGTAAAATCAAATATAGTGGATGTGGCTTCGATTATTGCAAGCAAGGCTGTCAATTCTGCAATGAATATAGAAGTGCAGGATAGACTTGTTGAAGAGACTTTAAAAGAAATCGGAGATGGTACATGGCAAAATTAGTGTCCAAAGTATATGGAGATGCTTATGTGTCGGTAGTATCTGAGAAAAATAATTTAAATGTTGCACTTGATGAGATAAAGGCGATAAAAGATATTTTTGTGAAAAATGATGAAATTGTATTGCTTCTTGATTCTCCGAAGATGGATGATGAGGAGAAGGTATCATTTTTAAAGGGAATATTTGAGCATCACATCAGTGATGACTCCATGGGACTTTTACTTACCGTTATCGAGAAAAAAAGACAGGCGGAACTTTCGGCAATACTTGACTATATTATAGATTGCATAAAGGAACTCCTTCTTATAGGAAAGGCAACAATTACCACCGCATTACCGCTTGATGATGCAAAGAAAGAGAGAATAGTGGAGGAGCTTATAAAGTCTTCTCACTATAAATCTCTTGAAGCAAAGTTTATAGTGGATGAGAGTATTCTGGGCGGTATAGTTATCAGAATCGGTGACAGAGTTGTGGATTCAAGTGTAAAAACCAGAATTGAAAAGATGCGAAAAATGCTATCATAAGCCGTATTACCGGCAAAAAGTTTAAAGAAAAGAGGTACGAGTCTAGTGAATCTAAGACCTGAAGAAATCAGCTCGGTTATAAAAGAGCAGATAAATAAGTATTCAACTAAACTCGAGGTATCGGATGTAGGTACTGTTATCCAGGTAGCGGACGGTATTGCAAGAATACATGGTCTTGCAAAGGCTATGCAGGGAGAACTTCTGGAATTTCCGGGAGATGTTTACGGCATGGTGCTTAACTTGGAGGAGGACAATGTCGGTGCTGTTTTACTTGGTGATAAGAAAAATATCAGTGAAGGTGATACAGTAAAGACCACAGGCAGAGTTGTAGAGGTTCCTGTAGGTGATGCACTTACAGGAAGAGTAGTAAACGCCCTCGGTCAACCGATAGACGGAAAAGGACCTATAACTACAGATACCTTTAGAAGAATAGAGAGAGTTGCACATGGTGTTATCGAAAGAAAATCGGTAGATACACCGCTTCAAACAGGAATAAAGGCTATTGATGCTATGATTCCGATAGGAAGAGGACAAAGAGAGCTTATAATCGGTGACAGACAGACAGGAAAGACTTCTATCGCAGTAGATACCATAATCAATCAAAAAGGACAGAATGTTCACTGTATCTATGTTGCTATAGGACAGAAGGCTTCCACTGTTGCATCAATTGTAAAGACTTTTGAGGATTACGGTGCTATGGACTATACTACAGTAGTTGTTTCTACTGCAAGTGATCTTGCACCGCTTCAATATATAGCACCTTACTCAGGTTGTGCTATAGGTGAAGAATGGATGGAAAGAGGAGAGGATGTACTGGTAGTATATGATGATCTTACAAAGCATGCTGCCGCATATCGTACACTTTCACTTCTTCTTAAGAGACCGCCGGGCCGTGAGGCATATCCGGGTGATGTATTCTACCTTCATTCAAGATTACTTGAGAGAGCGTCAAGACTTTCAGATGACCTTGGAGGCGGTTCACTTACCGCATTGCCTATTATAGAGACACAGGCGGGAGATGTTTCGGCATATATACCTACCAATGTTATATCTATTACAGACGGTCAGATTTATCTTGAGACGGAGATGTTCAATGCAGGATTCAGACCTGCTATAAATGCCGGACTTTCAGTATCGAGAGTAGGAGGTTCCGCACAGATAAAGGCGATGAAAAAGATTGCAGGACCTATAAGAGTGGAGCTTGCACAGTATAGAGAGCTTGCATCCTTCGCACAGTTCGGTTCCGAGCTTGATGAAGCTACAAAGAATCAGCTGGCACAGGGCGAGAGAATAAGAGAAATCTTAAAGCAGCCTAACTACAAGCCTATGGCGGTTGAGTATCAGATAATTATTATCTTTGCCGCTACAAAGAAACTCTTACTTGATGTGCCTACAGATAAGGTACTTGAGTTCCAGGATAAGCTGTTCAGATTTGTTGAGAGTAAGCATCCTGAGATAGCAGCTGAAATAAGAGATAAAAAAGAGATTTCTGAGGATCTTGCAAAGAGACTTACAGATGTTATCAATGAATGTAAGAAAGCATAGTGCAGGTGTATTATGGCTTCAATGAAGGAAATAAAGCGCAGGCGTGCGGCGATACAAAGCACTGCTCAGATTACCAAAGCCATGAAACTTGTAGCAACGGTTAAGCTTCAAAAAGCAAGGGCAAAAGCGGATGCTTCAAAGCCTTATTTTACCGTAATGTATCAGACTATCGCATCTATGCTTGAGAAAAGTGAGAATATAGCTCACAAATATCTAAAGAAAAATGATGCAGGTAAGACAGGAGTATTGGTTGTTACAGGTAACAGAGGTCTTGCAGGAGGCTATAACAATGCTGTAAGCAGGCAGGTAATAAGCGAATTCAAAAGCAATGAAACACTTATATATGCAGTGGGTAAAAAAGGTAGAGATGCACTCTTACATAAAGGCTTTGAAGTAGAGGGAGACTTTTCAGAGATTGTGGAAGAGCCGCTGTATAAGGATGCCGCAGATATTACAAAGGTATTGCTTGACGACTATGAAAGCGGAAAGCTCTCAGAGATTTATGTGATATATACCAATTTTAAAAATACGGTGGTACATGACCCTGTACTTTTGAAATTGCTTCCGCTCAGTAAGGAAGATTTATTGCAGCCTGAGACTGTTGAGAATGACGGACCGAGAGCCCTTATGAATTATTCTCCCAATGAAGATGAAGTATTGGATGCGATAATTCCAAAATACATTTCTTCTGTTATTTATGGCGGCTTGATGCAGTCTGTCGCTTCAGAAAACGGAGCGAGAATGACTGCTATGGATTCTGCAACATCAAATGCGGAAGAACTTATAGACAAGCTTGGCTTACAGTACAACAGAGCTCGTCAGGGTGCTATTACTCAAGAGCTTACAGAGATTGTGGCAGGAGCCAATGCCATAGAATAGGAGAAGAGGAAGGAGAAAAGTTGATGGCAGAGCCAAATATTGGAAAAATAACCCAGATTATAGGTGCCGTTTTGGATATTCAGTTTTCAAGAGGACATTTGCCGCAGATCAATGAGGCAATACAGATAGATACCGCTGACGGCGTACTTACTGTTGAGGTTGCACAGCATCTGGGAGACGATATAGTAAGAACCATTGCCATGGGAAGTACTGACGGGCTTGTTCGTGGAATGGAAGCAAGAGCGACAGGTGCACCTATTTCAGTACCTGTCGGTGAAAATACTCTGGGTAGAATTTTTAATGTACTTGGAGAACCTATTGATAAGAAAGAACCTCCAAATGTAGAGGAATATCTTCCGATACATAGAAAGGCTCCAAGCTTTGAAGAGCAGTCTACACAGACTGAGATTTTGGAGACGGGAATCAAAGTAGTTGATCTTCTCTGCCCATATCAAAAGGGCGGAAAGATAGGTCTGTTCGGAGGTGCGGGTGTTGGTAAGACTGTACTTATCCAGGAACTTATCAGAAATATAGCAACAGAGCATGGCGGATATTCAGTATTTACAGGTGTAGGTGAGAGAACCAGAGAGGGTAACGACTTATACCATGAGATGACTGAGTCAGGTGTTATCAATAAGACCACCATGGTATTCGGTCAGATGAACGAGCCGCCGGGTGCAAGAATGAGAGTAGGACTTACAGGACTTACTATGGCGGAGTATTTTAGAGATAAGGGTGGAAAGGATGTGCTTCTTTTCATTGACAATATCTTCAGATTTACACAGGCAGGTTCGGAGGTTTCAGCACTTCTTGGACGTATGCCTTCCGCAGTAGGTTATCAGCCTACACTTCAAACAGAGATGGGTGCTTTGCAGGAGAGAATCACTTCTACAAAGAACGGTTCTATCACATCTGTTCAGGCGGTATATGTGCCTGCGGATGACCTTACAGACCCGGCTCCTGCAAATACATTTGCTCACCTTGACGCTACCACAGTTCTTGACCGTTCTATAGTTGAGATGGGTATTTATCCTGCGGTAGATCCTCTCGGTTCCACTTCAAGAATACTTTCACCACATGTAGTGGGTGAAGAGCATTATGAGGTGGCTCAAAGAGTACAGGAAGTATTGCAAAAGTATAAAGAGTTGCAGGATATTATTGCCATGCTAGGTATGGATGAGCTTTCAGAGGATGATAAGCTTACTGTAGCAAGAGCAAGAAAGATCCAAAGATTTTTGTCACAGCCTTTCTTTGTGGCAACACAGTTTACAGGTCTTGACGGAAAGTATGTACCTCTGTCAGAGACTATCAGAGGATTTAAAGAGATTCTTGACGGTAAGCATGATGATATACCTGAGCAGTATTTCCTCAATGCGGGAACTATTGATGAGGTCGTAGAGCGTGCCTCTAAATAGGAGGTGGTATGGACAAGTTTGCATTAAAGATAATGTGCCCCGATCATGTTTTTTTTGAGGGGGATGCTACTATGGTCGAGTTTACCACTACACAGGGAGATGTCGGTATATATGCCAAGCATATCCCTATGGTAAATGTAATAGCACCGGGTAAGCTGACTATACATTGTGAAGACGGCAGCACAAAAGTCTGTGCACTTCACTCAGGCTTTTCTGAGATATTGCAGGATAAAGTTACCATACTTGCAGACTCATGTGAGCATAGTGATGAGATAGATATAGCCAGAGCCAAAGAGGCAAAGGAGAGAGCCGAAAAGAGGCTTTCACAAAGGGACGGTGTAGATATTGCAAGAGCCGAACTGGCACTCAGAAGAGCATTGGTTCGTCTGGATGTAGCAGGAAATAAATAAATAATAAGGATTGTATGTTATTTTAAAGGGATAGTGGCATACAATCCTTTTTTAAAATCACATAATTTTTCAGGATGAGAAATTTTAGTATTTATAGTAGGGGTATCATTTAATTGGAAATTGAGGTGAATAATGAACAAGTATAGGATTTCAGTAATTATACCTGTATTTAATTTGGAAAAATATTTACATAGATGCATAGAATCAGTATTAAATCAAAGCTTTTGCGGAATAGAGATAATAATAGTTGATGATGAAAGCACAGATGATTCGGGGAAGATAGCTGACGAGTTTGCTTGTAAAAACGATAATATAAAGGTATTTCATATAAAAAGAGGTGGGGTATCAAATGCAAGAAACTATGGAGTGCAGCACTCAAACGGAGATTACATCGCATTTCTTGATGGAGATGACTATGTAAATAAAGACATATATAAGGAACTTTATATGGCGATAACATTTCAAAAAGCGGATATTGCATTTTGCGATGTTATTAAAGTGCATGAAAATGGGATAAAAGAAGAAATCGAAAGTTTGAGTTTAGAAGGTGGCATAGTACCTGTCGGTAAATACTTGAAAGATGGTAAGTATATGCAACTTGCATGGAATAAGCTTTACAAAAGAGAAATATGGGACAGATTTTCATTTGAAAGTAAGTACTTTGAGGATTTGTCATTAATTCCTGAGATTATAAGTAAATCTGACAGAATAGTTTATGTTAAGAAGTATCTGAATTATTATTTTATTAGAGATAAATCAATCTCCAGAACATTTTCCAAAGAAAACTACATGCACAAGATAAATGCATATAAAAATGTTATAGATAATGTAAATGAAATATATAAAGATGAACTGGTCTATTGGATTGTAAATAATATATTAGACTGTATTAAAAGAAAGGAACTATATTTTTTCAGAGAAGAATTTATTTTGTTCCTGCAAAGTATATCGGAGGAGATAATAGATAACAAATATAAAGCAGATTTAATAGATAGTGAAATTGAGAGTATTTTATATAACAATAGAGAATAGTAATTACATTTGTTATAATGGGCTATAAAGTTGTAATATAAAGACTCCGGAATAAAAAGTGATAGGGCAAAGACGATTTTGTTGAAGCTTTAGACCTGAAACAATGATAACAGAACTTGCATTAAGAATAATCTTGGTGCAAGTTTTTTATATAATCTTAGTGCAAGTTTTTTATTTCTTCACAGTTTTATTAAATTATGGTATTATAAAAGTTATTGAAAGTTACACATATAAAGGCTTTGAGGGTAAAAGCCCAGGCGAAAGTGAGGACACAAAATGAAGGGTATTATATTAGCAGGCGGTAGCGGTACAAGATTGTATCCGCTGACAAAGGTTACATCAAAACAGCTACTCCCTATATATGACAAGCCGATGATTTATTATCCTATTTCCGTACTGATGGAGGCAGGTATCAGAGATATACTTATTATCTCCACACCGGATGATACTCCAAGATTTAAAGAATTGCTTGGAGACGGTGCACAATTTGGACTGAAATTAGAATATGCAGTTCAGCCAAGTCCGGACGGACTGGCACAGGCATTTATCATAGGAGAAAAGTTTATTGGAGACGAACCGGTGGCAATGATACTTGGCGACAATATATTCCATGGACACGGACTTAAGAACCATTTAAAATCTGCAGCTTCAAAGGAGGAGGGAGCTACCGTATTCGGATACTATGTAGACGATCCTGAGAGATTCGGTATAGTGGAGTTTGATAAAAACGGTAAGGCTGTTTCTATAGAAGAAAAGCCGGAAAAACCGAAGAGCAACTACTGTGTTACAGGACTTTATTTCTATGACAATGATGTAGTAAAATTTGCCAAAGAATTAAAGCCCTCTGCAAGAGG
>CAUQKD010000061.1:0-10703 GCA_963518365.1 uncultured Lachnoanaerobaculum sp.
ATTAAATAAAGTTATCATTACCAATAATTGAACTTTATAATATTACGTTCTTTGTTATATAGCCAATCATATAACCGTTCAGTTACTATCTTAATTGGTAAACTATTAAGTATATCTAAATATTATAATAAGTTTTTCATAACAAAATGTCAACTGTTATCTCATTTGTATACAATGTATCTTATTATTGTACTTTTTATATTATGTATTTTTTTATATATCCTTTAGAATAAATTTAAAGGAGAATCAAATTGAAATCATTTAGAAATATTTTTTATATGTAAATAAAAAGTCTGTCGACCTCTATTTTTGTTTTCAAATATGTAATTACAAGTACATACCATAGTATGTGTTTGTAATTACATTATCGGTTCTTATTTGCTTGATTTTTTATAATGTTCTGATATCTGAACTTTTGAGAGTCCTCCTAGATTTAAAATTGCTGTTTTAAACAAATTTTATTCAAAACAGTGCTATATTTTCACTCTAATATCCTTATTTTTATAGCAATACTTATAATTACTCGTTTTGTATAATAAATTAAAAAAGTCTGTCACTGATTGTATACAATCACGACACCCTGAAAAGCCCCAATTTAATCCATTCTTAAAAATAGATTGACAGACTTTTTCGCCTGTAATACAATGGTCTTGTGTCGAAACAAGAGTTTTTACCTAAAACAACGGCTTAAATGCAGTTGTAAGTACCTTACCTATAAGGAATGGAAACTCTGCATCAAGATCGACGGTGAGGTCGGCCTTGGCCGCGTTCAGTAAGTACCTTACCTGTAAGGAATATAACCCAACCGGTATTTTGATATATCTGTTGGGTTTTACCTTATTCTCACAAAAAAAGACAACAGTACCGTTTCGGATACTGCTGCCTTTTTGCATTCTCTATACTTTATTCTCTATACTTTATTTTCTTTTCTGATACTGTCTACTTCTTCGTTTATTCCCCTAATGTCTATTCCAAATCCTTTCTCACAGTTATTCTCTATGTCCTTACTTTTCAAATCATTTATATCATTTTCAAAAGAGTAATATCTCTGATTTGATAAATGTACTGAAAAAGGTATATCTTTTTGTATGACCATTTGTTTAAGACATATTCTGAGAACTGTTGATAAATCAATTACAAACTGATTGCAAATATCTTCAGCATCAATTTTAAATCCCGTTCAATCCTAAACTGTATCAAGTATGTTTATTCAAAACACCTCTCTTTCTATTTCTTTAATCTCTTCAAATCTGAAATAGATTTTTATATTATTCTCCGGTCTTTTTTAGCACAGGAAAAGCAATTTTATTGTTTAAATCACTTTCATTGTCATTTCCTGTAGATATATCTGTAGGATAAGACAACTTATATAATACTGTGGCTTTTTTGCCTCCAAGCTTCATATTTTCAGAAAACCATTTTGCTGAAGACATATTTACGTCATTCGGATCGTTGCTTCGTTTACCTTCACTGTCCAATACATAAGGATAAGATACCTCTTTCTTATTTAGTGTATTGAAGTTTAAGACACGTTTTAAATCAGTGACATTTTCAAAATCAGTGTCAGTGTCATTTTCAAATAGATCTACCTCAGCCACTTTATTATTAACATCACTTTGGCTATTTGAGCTTAAAACATAATTTCCATCTTCTACTGTTCTTTCTTTATACCCATCCACTATAATTTTGACGCTGCCATATCCTAAAGGCTTTCCATGACCTATTTTGAAACAATACTTTCCGTCTTCTTCATTTTCACCTAAACACAACAGCCATAATACATGCTCTAACTGAGTTTCTGTCAAGTCTTCATAATATACAGAAAAGGAAAATATCCCTGATTTAATACCCTCAATTGTTGTATCGGCATTATTTATATCTGTATTTTCAGAAGCGTGATGCCAATAAAATTTTCTGCCTCGTATATCACTTCCTTCTGCATCATACCCTTGATTATAATCACTTGTAATAGCATAAAACGGAAGATAAGATGGATGTGGGCTACGTAATGGAGATAATGAATATTTCTTAAATTCTATATCTTCATCTATAATTATATCCGAAAAACGCACACGACTTGCAATTCCTTTTTCCTCATTTTTTCCTGTTACACCAAATATTCGGCATGCGGGACAAAGATTATTTCTGCTTGTACAAGGTTTCCTTTCTCCCAAAAGTTCGTCCATACCTTTTTCGTAATTATAACGACCTATACCGGCAAAAGACAAATACACCTTATTTTGCCCGGTTTCATCTTGTTTGATTTTTTTATACCATACCGGCAAAGCCTCAATCTCGCCATTTTCAAAGCTTTCAAAATCAACTTGATCATATCCATGATGAAATATTCCATCTTGATCCTTAGTCAAATTCTTGTTGATTTTTTCATTTTGATATATTTTTATTGTTTCCTTTAATTTTTGATAAGCCAAATCTAAATTTTCACTTAAAATATTCGACTCTTTCTTATCAATAAAAATACTTTCATGTCTTTTTTTACTTATATACTCACCGATATACATATAACCTTGCTTAATTGTGGCTCCATTATTATCCTTATTGTTTTCAGAAACTTCATTATCTCTACTGTTATGCTCAGTACTGTATTCAAGTTCTGATTCAAGCATGTCCTCCGTAATATCTGACTTTTTAATAACTTTCTTCACAAAATACTTGCCCTTTTCAGAAGTTCTTCCTTCAAAATATATTGTATCTCCATATCTATATTTTCTCCTAAGTTCTTCCTGAGTAGCAATACACCAAACATTATCCGTATCATCATTTCTATTACTTTTGTAATCTCCTACTTTAAATAGGTACGCTCTGGCAGGCTTTAACACAAGTTTATCATCAACCTGCATCAGTAGTCCCGGTTCAAACGGCGCCTTTGTCCTTGTAGAAATATTTTGAGAAGATCCGGCTGTAACAAAACATGAGTTTGTCAATGCTTCATATGTACTTCTGATAGGACCTCTTAAAGAACTTCCGGGAATTATATACCTGATATTCTCAGAATTACCCATACTCATAAATGGATATTCAACATTTTTATCATCTTTTGGTCCTGTAGCTTTTTCTACATCCGGAATCAGAAGTGGTGTTTTTACAATTAATTTACAAGATATAACTCCTGTATGAAGCTCTTCATTCTCTTCAATTTCTTTGAATCGTTTTACATCCTTTTTACTACTTACAAAAGTATATGGATTTATTACAAACTTTTCTTGAGAAAATTCATATTTAGGCATCTTTACCTCCTGAAATTTTTGACAAATCTAATGTCTTGGCAACACTAAATTCAACACAGCGAAAATCTTTTATATAAGCTTGACCTGTTGGTGTTACACCAAAATAATGTCGAATTATTACAACAGCCTGTCCTAATTTACCTCTAAAAACCGATTTTGGTATAGTATATACTCCTCCTCCGGTTGATCTGACATAGTTACCTTCCAATACTTTTGTTGTATCAATATCTAAAATTTGTTGTTGATCAAAATAATCTATCTCCGGTTTTAAATCAGTATCATTTGTTTCATAGTAGCAGAATTCATCTTGCAGATCCAGGCGGAATAATCTTTTCTCTTCATCTTTATTGAAAATTCTGATTTCCAACAACTTATTTTCAGATATATCTATATCTTTATCCGGCAATTTTAATGCTGTATAACCATCTGTATTTTCATATATATCTATATCTGAAACCGGCAACTCTAATAATGTATAACGATCCGTACATTGGATCAAAGCATAACCACTAAAATCTTTATTTATATTCAAAAAGTCAACTAAAGACTTTACTTCCGACATATTATTCCTCCACTTTACAATAAGCTAATATATTTTTATACAGTTCACTTCCATTACCGGAAAATTCCGAATCATTAACTTTTATTACTTTAAAGATTCCTCTTCCGATAGAGGTTCCTCCACCTATAGCTAAAACTCCTTCGTGAAGATCGGAAAGAGCTACTGCAAGAGACTTTATAAAATCTAAATCTATCTCTTTATATAAATCAAAATAAATCTCCAAAACAGTTGTACCGCCATAGTAGATTTGCTCAGTAAATAATGCACCGTCTACTGTACTTCCGGTGAAACGGTCAATTGCATTTCTTGAAATAACTTTAGATACAGAGTTTTTTAGCTGACTTTCCGAAAAGAAAATTTTTGAACGTATTTTCCCATCTTCTCCACCTTTTCCAAAGTACTTACTCACATTTGGGTAAAATAATTTCATTCTATGTCCAATAGCACCTGCCCAAGTTGTTCCCGGAATTACAGGAACATCCTCAATATTACCTGTTTCATTTTTTTGACGTATTATAAGCTGTTTCATATCAGGAACTTGCTCTACACCTTCCTTGATTTCTGTAGTATACTGACGAACTGAAATACCGCCTTGTAAAGCCAGTTCAAGTGTAATCTTTTTATTTTCCAAAAAATCTTTATCACTTTTTGATATCTCCAAGCTTTTTTTCCAACAATCATCTTTGTACATATCAAATTTCAGCCAACTGCTTCCCTGGCTTTCCTGATTTGTATTAAAAGAAAATTCCTTTTTAAAAATCTTGAAATTTCCTACTCTACCATATCCTCTACTAATCTTACTGCCAAAAAATATAGGAA
The DNA here is from genome assembly GCA_963518365.1 of uncultured Lachnoanaerobaculum sp. Taxonomy (GTDB): domain Bacteria; phylum Bacillota; class Clostridia; order Lachnospirales; family Lachnospiraceae; genus Lachnoanaerobaculum. The sequence continues at coordinate 4,630 of CAUQKD010000061.1, forward strand.
TATTATGCAACACCTCTGCCAACTTATTAAAAGCATCTTCTTCTTCTGATTCATTTGTATCCATATCTCTTTCTATAAATGTTCTGAAAATTATGCCGCTTTCCAATATTTCTCTATCAAACTTAGCTCCCGGTATTCCATATTTATAATCATCCAAAGCTACCCCGTCTCTTCTTGATACAAAATACTCTTCTGACTGTATATAAGCATCATACACTCTAAATTGGCTTTCCGTTATCGCTTTATTACCATTATCATTACAATTATCTCTTATATTTCCAAAGTACCTCTGCGTCCATTCATCACCCATTACTTTTTTACATGCATCACGAAATACACCTACAACAGCACTTCCGGGAATATAAGGTATTCCTCTTGAGTTAAGTACTATATCCTGATCTGTTTTTTCATTTTTACCATTTCCTATGCTTAAAGGAGAAAGAAGTGTAAACTCTATTTTTAGATATTGTTTTTTTAATATGTTTTTCATAACTTATCTCCCTCCTTCAAATCTGTATTTATAGAAACTTCTGAAAACTTATTTAGGTATTTTTGATTAGTCAAAACCTCCATCAAAAGTTCTCCCCAGAATGACTTTACTATTTCTTTGGCTTTTTTATAGTTATTTTCTTTTTCTGCTTTTATATTTCTTTCAGTCTGACAAACAGACAATATTTCCATCAATTCCCTCATGTACTTTTCTTCTTTATTACTTGTACATTGTAGAATTTTTTCACTATCTAATATTCCTTCTTTATTACAAAAATACATTTGTAACAGATCCGTTATTTCCTTTTTTCCCTTTTCCCCCTTTATCGAATTCACTTTATTCCAAAACTCCTTAAATGAGTTTATCCCTTCTGTATTTTGCTCTATACTTTCTGTAAGCATTAAAGTAATCCTACCTAAAGTAGATGGAGACATATCAAATTTTCTTTCTGTTACCTTATCAAGAAGTCCTGACATAATACATCCATACATCTCCTTTTGGCAGATAATAGACAGCATAGGTCGAATTATATCAGGTATCTTTATGTTTTGTGTTGACGGATTGTTCTCTTCATTTTGATCTTGACCTTGTATATCATAAGGAATTTTTTTACTGCAAAACATCTGAATTTCTCCATATCCCTCATGATTACGCTTTCCAACCCATGATTTATTTATTTCATACGGAAGTTTCTGCCCCTTATTTTGCGATGCATCCTTACGGATCTTATATACAAAAACTGATCCGGATTGAATACAAGGCATTACGGCTCTCGGTAAATTCCATACACTTTGGTATCCGTGAACAATATATTCCTCTACAATACAATACGGGCAGCTAACATCACCATCCATAATTTTTCCGTCTTTTGGCTCTTCAATTATCTCATCAAATCCTAATTCATTTGCTATCTGATAATAAACCTTTTCCGGATCTACCGTTACTCCTGACTCACATTGAAATATCCCCGGAGATGCCAAAGAAATATAAATCACATCTCCGGCATTGATTTCAAGCTTCTTATTTTCACTCTTATAATTATCATTTATATTTATAATTTGGCATTTCCCATACTGAGCTGTTCTTGACTTTCCCAGTACAAGCCTTGTATTCTTGAGCAAATTATATAATGTTTTGTAATGTTCTTTAGGGTATGAAATAGTACCGGCAAATACTTGTCCGGATTCTAATGCTGTCTGAGAGTACAGCAATTCATCATCTCCCCTTCTATGATGGAAAATAATTCTTTTGTTTGGTTCTATTTCCTCTACACAAATGCTTTCGTCTTCACCTATACAAATACTTACATACTTTCCCTTCATTTTCTTAGGCTGATTACCATTCCCTGTATTAAGATTAGAATCATTGGAAAAAGAAATCTTATCCAAATATTGCAAGGTATTTACATAGACACCTGTCTTTTTTAGTTTATTCAAAAAATATGGAGCCGGGTAGTAACTTTTATTTCCATCAGATATTGTAAAGTTTGAAAATTTTGTTTTTCCGTTTAAAAATAAGTCAAAAAAAACATCATCTTCCGCACTTGTACCGGCATTTGATAAATATGTCCCTGCCAGAGCACCTGCAAAAGTTCTTCCCGGAATAAGTGATAATGTATCGTTCTTGTCTCCACCTGAGATAATTAACGGATCTATATTTTGTAAAAAAACTTTTATAGTTTCCACGTTAGCTGAAAAACTGCCATTAAATACATGAACATTATCAGATTTAGGCTTGAATACACAAGTCACACTCCCTAGGCCTCTATTTCTGTTTATACCTATATTTCTGGTAGCTTGGGCTATTTTCTCCAAATTCTCTTTCCAACTCTTTTTATTTTTATAGCGAATTCCTGCAGTAAACTTTAACGGTTTATCTTTTCTCTGTTCCATTACTGTATATTGGTTGATTACTCTAATAAATCGCAAAGAATTATCATATGCTACACCATCTTTGATTCTTGTTTGTGCCTTTACTGAAGTAAATAAATCCAAAATCTTCTCTTTTGACAATAGTTCCTCAAGTATACTTTCTTTTTTGAGTTTATCTAAATTTTTACTAATTTCATCAAAATTATTTATATATCCGTTTCCAACTTGGATTCCTTTACTGTTTTGAGAATTTGAACATCCAAAGATATCTTCTATAGGATTCCCTCCATCTTCTTGTAACAATCCAACCTGATGTAAGAATTCTGCACTTTCTCTTAGCACACCCTTTAAACGTCTTGCCGGTAAAAATGGTAAACCGTTTCTGTCATATACTACATCGGTATCAATAGTTCCAAAAAATGCGTATCCATTGCCAATGCAGATATCTGATTGTAAAGTTATCTCCAACTCTCCCCAATTCCATTCGGTATTATTTGTTGTACCAACTTCATTTTTCTTTTTATTAGATGAAGATTTATTTTTAAAAGAACTATTTTTCTTTTTACTCATAAATTATATCCTCCTTTCCAAAATTTATATCGTAAACTCGAATCAAATCTTTTACCAACTTGCGGTTTTCAATGAAGAAATTTATCACATCATTTTCTCTCATATCAGTGTCATTTTTACCTGACAGCTCTTTGATTTCATCTAAAATCTGCTGTTTTTTCTCTTTAGGACTATGTGCCAGTATACGTCGAATATCTGTTTTCATAGCATCCTCAGATAGTAGTGACGGAATAAGCAATCCTTTTACATTACTTTTTCCAAATAAAGAAAGTATTTTATTCACTCGTTCTACAAAAGCAACAGATACTACCTGTTCATCTTTCACATCTGTTTCTTTCTCGTTACCTTTTCTTTCTACTCTCCACGGTCTTGAATTATCCAAATCTCCATTATCTCTACGTATATCCTCAAGCTCCAATCCTATGCCACCCTGCAGATATTCAAAGTCTATAAGGTTCATATCGGTAAATCCGTGTTTTTTCATGTATTTTTTGCAATTTTCACAACATGCTTCGGCAATTCTATATGCATCGGAGAACGGAGCATGGCTATGAAAAACGGCAACTCCTGCACATGAAGAGTATGGACAAGGTAAATCTTCTAAATACTCCTTAATCACAGCGTAGGACTCATCAGCTCTGCAAATAACTGTAATTTCATCTCCTGCACCAATGATCTGTCTTCTTTTTACCTTAAATTTATTTAATCTATCGTCAACAAAATTCTTCTGAATTTCTTTAGAAAATTCTCTTAGCTTATTTACGCAATCATCATATGTTGTTCCAACTTCTCTCAAGCATTCTTGTACTTTGGCTCCCATATTGTTACCGTCAATATAGAAGACCGCCAACATACTGTCTTCACCCTTTGTTTCCTTAACAATATCGTCAAGTATTTTTTTATCATCCTTACCAAAATTTGAATACTCTGTTTCGTACTTCGTTCTCTTTGCCTGATTTTCTAAAGATAATTTTATATATTCAATTTTACCACTTTTATCTTCATTTTCATAATAAGCAGTTAACGGATTACCTGTTCCGGGATCTGTCTGAACAATAGGAAGTGTACCATATGGAATAGAGACCAATACACTGCCCTCTGTAAGTCTATGCTTTTCATATAATCTGTCATAATCCCCGGATTTATCACCTTTGCTCTGATAACATTTTGGATTTATATCTTCAATGTATGTACAAAGCACACGAAGAGAACCTGTATTCTTCAAAACCTTCTTTGTAAAAATCTCTGTAACTCCAACCGCTACTTCCTTACTCTTAAAAAGTAGAATAAAGTTTCCTCCGCCATCATAAACAATTTCTCCAATATATTGTTCGGATTCCATGTTTGTTTCAAATTCTTTAAAAGAAAACTTATCCAATATCTCTTTGTTAGGATCATATCCCTTAATGGCCTGAACATCAATTTTCCTACGGGCGACATCCTCTGTCAAATGTTTTTTTAAAATTATATTTCTGTACTCAATTGCCGCATCATATAAATAATCTTTAAACAAGTCTCGAATTATCCAAGATGCCCCCATAATTTCTTTTATTTTCCCACTTCTATATATAAATTCCTGCTTTCCACGAATATCATACATAGCTAAAACATATTTATTTTCCATATTAGTATTCCCCTTTTATATAACCTGATTTCTTAGAAAAAACACTTTCATCAGATCTGCTCAAACATCCCAAATCCCTGAGAGTTCCTTGACCCCAAACCTGTATCGTATAAAAACTGCAAGCTTTCTATATCCGACTTTAATGTGAAACTTCCTTTCCAAGCTGTTATAAATATTTCACCTCCAAATTTTGTCACATATTTATTTCTTGTCACGTTAAAGTCCTTATGCGGAAGCAAAAAGATTCCGGTACTGTTACTTTCTCCTACTACAGATTGAAATTTCCTTTGAAAGTTCTTTGTTAAGTAGTAGTTAAAGTACGGATCTGTCGGTTCAAGATAATTTGTCTTTGTTTTCTCTCCTTCACGATATGCAATATCTACACAAACAGGTGACAGCATTCTGATTTCCATCTCTTCATCAAATATCTTGGTATTGGTAATTTCATAGCGAATCAAAAAGATTCTCTGTCCTGCCAGTTCAAATACTTCTTCATTTTCCAATGCCTGCGCAAATACCTCACAGAAAAACGGAACAGGGCTTCGTACCTCCCACTCTATAACATTGTCAAATTTTATTTTAGAACCCGACACTTGAAAATGACCTTTCAACAAGCTGAATACAAAGAGTTTGAAACTCTGTCCTTCAGTTTGAAATCCCTTATTATGCAGAAAATCTGAGAATTCAGGATATTCAGACAATCTTTTATAAATGAATCCCTGTAGAATATGGTGATATGAAAGAGGCAATACAAGTGGAGTGTCGGACTGAAAATATAGTTTAAATTCCATGTCTGCTCCTTTATAAACTTTTTTATTTAATATCTTCTAAACTGCACAAATTCAAACAGCATTTCTTTATGGTATTTTCCGTCATCATCTTTCCACTCTTTGACATTGCGTTTACTGCAAGCCGCAACTACGTCCAAACCTTCTTTTTTCAAAAGATTTACCAATCTGAATGATAGAGTAAACTCTCCCTGTAAAAGTACTACTTTGTCATTAAGCTCTAATATCTTTTCTTTATACTCATTTGCCATGGCGTCTAACTGTTCTTCCGTGTAAGTCGGGTCTACAGCTGGAAAAGGAATCTCCTTAATGTCTCCATATGTACTTGCTTCTTCTTTTTGTCTTTCATCCCACATATCATATGGATGATTGGTAAAGTTAATCATAACTTACTCCTTATATTTTATTTTTCTATAAAAATATCCGGCACTAAGTATTGCCGGATATTAAAATCAATTTTTCAATTTTATGCTTTTTATAGTATTTAATATAATATCCCTCTTACTATTTTGTCTTATCCATTTTCAAAGGTGCTTTTTATATTAAATAAAGTTATTATTACCAATAATTGAACTTTACAATATTACGTTCTTTGTTATATAGCTAATCATATAACCGTTCAGCTACTGTTTTAATTGGTAAACTATTAAGTATATCTAAATATTATAATAAGTTTTTCATAATAAAATGTCAACTGTCATCTCATCTGTATACAATATATCTTATTATCA
>CAUQKD010000062.1:0-10636 GCA_963518365.1 uncultured Lachnoanaerobaculum sp.
CCTTTACCTCCTTTAGTTGAATATATACTCAACTGTTATGTCGCTATTATAGTTGAATATATGCTCAACTGTCAAGAGGAATTTAAAAATTCCCAAAAAATATAGGCCTTTATTAAGAACCTGAATCCTGAAATAAAAACCTATATACTTTAATATTACTTTGAGAATCTCTCAGCCTGTGACCTTATAAGCTCCACATCGTCAAAGTAGTTTATTCTCATGGCCGCCTTAACCTCTGCAAGTGTATTTGCAGCTTCGTTTCTTGCTATTTCACAATTTTTCTTTAACATCTCATAGATAGCCGGAATATCCTTCTCAAACTCGGCTCTCTTTGCTCTGATAGGTGCCAAAGTATCTTCCATGACATTTGCTAAAAACTTCTTTACCTTCATATCTCCAAGACCGCCTCGAGTATAATGCTCTTTTAGCTCATCAAGTGACTTATACTCCGGTAAAAACTTTTCAAAATCCTCAGGCTTTGAGAAAGCTTCAAGATATGTAAATACGGTATTGCCTTCAAGATGTCCCGGATCGCTTACCTTAATATGAAGCGGATCTGTATACATGGTCTTTATAGCCGCAGCTACAGTTTTCTCGTCGTCGGACAGATAGATACAGTTGCCAAGTGACTTACTCATCTTTGCCTTGCCGTCAGTACCCGGAAGTCTCTTTGCAGCCTCCTCACTTGGAATAAGCGCTTCAGGTTCAACCAAAGTATCACCGTACACCGAATTGAACTTTCTTACTATCTCTCTGGTCTGCTCAATCATAGGCAGCTGGTCTTCACCTACAGGCACTGTAGTCGCCTTAAAAGCTGTAATATCCGATGCCTGTGATATAGGATATGTAAAGAATCCCACCGGTATACTGTTTTCAAAATTTCTAAGTCCGATCTCGGCCTTAACTGTAGGGTTTCTTTGAAGCCTTGAAACCGTAACAAGGTTCATATAGTAGAAGCTCAGCTCTGTAAGCTCAGGTACCATTGACTGTATAAAGATGGTTGACTTTTCAGGGTCAAGTCCGCAAGCCAGATAATCAAGTACCACCTCTATAATATTCTGTCTTACCTTCTCAGGATTTTCCATATTGTCTGTAAGTGCCTGTGCATCCGCCACCATTATAAAAATCTTTTTAAACTCTCCGGAATTTTGGAGTTCAACTCTTCTTTTCAGAGAACCTATATAATGTCCCACATGTAGCTTGCCCGTAGGACGGTCTCCTGTAAGTATTATCTTATCCATTTATTATTTCTCCTTTATCTCTAAGTAATGCCACCGTCAATCCGAAAAATATCCACAAAAGCGGTGTCACTACAGGTAAATTCAGGTTTACAACAGCCTGAGTGGCATAGCAGATAACCGCTATTGCAGATGCATACAGATACGGCAATGAAGAAGGATCTCTCAAATCTGTCATCTTGGTTCTAAGCGCCTTCACACTCGGTATTATCAGTCCCAGTATATATGCAACAGTGGCTATAGGTCCCAGTGTAAACAAAAACTGTATGTACTCATTGTGAGTCGCATCAAAAATCTGTCCTGTAACCGACTGCATCTCTTCATTCCTAAGAAGACTTATATATATACCGAATGTATCCGGACCGCTTCCTACAATCTTATGTAAAAGCGGAAACTTCATATACTCCTCGATGGCCGCTCTCCAAATATAACCTCTGAATGTACCCCAAGAGTCATTGAATATAAAATAGTTTGCAAGTGAACCGTATTTGGCGGTAGCCTCGGCTACATTTGAATTTATCTTTACACCTAAGAATATCAGTCCTAAAAATACTATAACAATTATGCCCAACCATATATATCTGAGTGTCTTTAAAAGCGCTTCATTATCTTTAGCATTTTTCTTATTCTTATAAGCGACAAAGTACATTGAAATCACTGCTATAAGAAGCAATACTATCACAAGATCCAGATATTTGAAATCGCTGATAAAATCATAAAGACCTGAGATTCCAAGCACCTTATCTGAATATACTGTATTGATAAGCTTTATTATTCTTATTCCCAGCAGGTAGGTAAATATTGTAAGTACAAATCTTCTTACCCCCTCCATACTTCTGAAAGCTACAAAAGGCATAAGCCCGAAGAATGCAGCCAGTGTAAGATAACCGTTATCTGATGTACCCATTGCAAGTGCAATAAAGTTCATCAGCATTATCAAGTAGTAAAATACAAGCTTGCCTATAGACTCACCTTTATTCTTACCGTTATCAAGAGGTGATGTGATAAACAAAGTTCCGGATATCGCTATGTAAAATGCCAAAACAGCCGTATATGTATTTATATTTCCGATTGTCGATGTAAATATCGGCCACTGTGCGGCATCTATATTCTCCTTAAACTGAAGTATATCCATATTGAAGTAATCTGTATATCCGAACAGACATATCGGAATACTTATCGCAAGAAATACTGTAAAATATACCTTACTGAATGAGAAGAGTCTGCTTAATATAAAATATATGGCGACATACAGTGATATAAGGAAAAGTCCCGAGTATCTACCGTTTTCTCCCGTTACAGCCTGTCTTATAAACTGCCCTGCAAATAATGTGGACAGTACGGTCATAACCATAAATACCGTTATACATATATCCCATATATCAAACTCTTCTTTAAACCAAGCCGAAAAACCCTTTGAATGCAGCTTATCAAAAAAGTTCTTAAAGCCGCCGCCAAATCCGCTTATCACTATCAGCGCAAGTATCATAAGGACGGTCAGTATCACTACCGTATAGAACTTTGTCTGTAGTATATCATAATAATAATAATTGTAGACCAAAGGGAAGATGGTAAACATGGCAAGCAGCCAAAGTCCAACTATCACATTTGATGCGTTAAGTAATTTTCTCTTAGAATTCATATATCCTCCACACCTACAGCATAAGGAATACAGCTATAGGATTTAGTCTTGATAAAAATACTAAAAACGGACTGCACTCTATCATTGCCGAAAGGCTTGCTCCCATCTTGGTGGTCGAAAACGCGATAATAAAGATACAGACAATCCAATATATTATCAGTCCCGTAGCAAATCCCGCTATTGCACCGAATATCTGGTTGAGTCCTCCAAGTACCGGCAGTCTTGTAAGAAGCCTGTTCCCCTTAAAAAGTATCCCAAGTACCAGCCATACGAATATGAACGATCCTGCAAAACTTATTGCATTTACAGTCATCTGTGTGACATAGCTTGCTATATAGTCTGAAAATGTATATACGCCCAGCTTTTCATAGAATTTTCTGTCATCGTTTTTCTTCAAAACATCCTTCACCTTTGTAGGTACATTGAGCTTATCTATCGCCATACTCCTGCCCATATCGGACTCGGTATCTCCCTGCATATTTTGAAGTCCTATCTTTTCATAGATTGTAGTCAAAACAAATTGATTTATCTTAGTATTTTCCTGTAACTGATTTCTTATATATGGATTTACTACATTCAGAGCAATCACACTTGATAACAGCGCCAAGAGGCCTATTGAAAGTTTCAACAGTCCTCTTTGGTATCCGCGCACTATCATCAGAAGTAAGAAGAAAAACACCGATACTTCCAAAAAACTAAAACACATTATATTTTAAAATGCTCCTCTCTCAGTATCAATCTGCCTTCCTTGTCATACTTAGGCTTGAATATCGACTTGAATATTCCGGCCTTTTCCGCCATATCGGCAGCGTGGTCAATTAAGCTTCTGGCATTTTTCTTATTTAGCGGTGTGCCGTCTTCAAGCATATAGTCGGCTCTTTCTTCTATAGCTTCCATCGTCTTACCTTCAAGCACACATTCAATCTCTTTTATATAGTCGGCAGCATATAAAATAAACTCGTTTAATGCCATCGGCCTGTTATCAGGTGTTATTATCTGAACTTCAGGTATAGACTCATCCGTATAGTTGACTTCTTCCTCATCCGGCTCTTTGTCAGGTGCTTTTACCTTCTCAGGCTTTGCTGCGTTATATTCTGCAACAGGCTCTCTTACCATACTTACCTTACTCGACTGTGATTCATCTACAATATTTTCATTATCCTCATCTGCGTTATTGTCTTCCTGTTCCTCGCTGCTGCTTGGATTATAGAGCTTTATTGACTCTGACTCCTTAATTTCGGATATTTCAAATTTTAAGCTGTCATCTCCGTATATCTTTCTTAAGATTTCTTCCACACTGTCAAAATCAGACTTCTTTGCAGGCTCACTTTCCTTGCTCTCAGCCGCCTCAGTATTTGCAGTTGCAACTTCTTCGGTAGCGTTCTTAGGCTTTTCGCTCTCTCTTTCCTTGATTACAATATTTGCAACTATGTTCTTTTTCTTTACAGGAACTTCTTCCTCTCTGAGAACAAGACTCATACCGTAAAGCAAATCATTTGATGCAAGCAGCATCTCTATTCCCTCAATGGTGTCTGAGAATACCACTGTCTCCTTGCCGTCTTTTATAAAATCTATAAGTTCCGCAATGGTTTTGTCGTCAAGTTCTCCGGCCTCCACTATGATAAGGTCCTTGCCCTTTATCTTTTCATATGAGTTTTTCACTCCTCTGGAGTTGAGACTTAAGGCACCGATTTTTAATACGGAACGCTTTATCTTGGTAAGTGTGTTCACTTCCTTCAAAACTTCAATAGCATTTTCAAGTGCCTTTTGTGCCGTTATTCCCTCAACGACTATTGAACCCGGTCTTCTCATCAAAAACTCCTTAGGTTCTCTTTGTTTCGGTGCTCTTGCCTTCATAACCTTACCATGTACCGACAAATCTGTTTCATTTTCATCCGGCACTTCCTCTACACTCTCTTCAATCACTACGGTTTCATCCCCTTTTTGCTCTTTAGGTTCTGCAATATTTTCCTTTATAACTCTCTTCACCTCTTTAGGCTCAGATTCGGCTAAAGGTTTTATACCTTCTATTTTGGCTACAGGCTTATCCGTAGGCTCATTATGCGTCTCTACATCCTGTGTCTCTACATCATTGCTGCCTTCATCCACAATATTATCGTCTACTTCTTCTACAGTAACGGTAGGCTCTTCCACATCTTCTACAATTTCGGTAATCTCAGGCTCTACAATTATCTCACTTGGAGTCTCTCCTCTTTTCACCTTTGTGACAAAAGTTCTCTCCTCCTTGGTGTAGTATACTTCTTCATCATCAATCACTTCCATCTTGGATTCGCTCTTTACACTGCTTTGTACTACATCTTTTTGCTCTTTTCTCTGTGCAATGACACCTGAAACCGTAGGAACTCCGGTCTCCACTTCCTCATCAAAGTAGCTGTTTATCAAATCGTCATTGTCAAATATCGGAGCCTTCTTTTCAGGCACATAGTTTTCCAAAACCTTTGTAGAAGCGGTCTGTGTAACGGTTATATTTTGCTGAGGTTCTTTATTATCCGAATCATCCTCGGTACCGTTCTCTTTTATCCCTGCTTCATTACTTTCAGGTATATCTTTTGAAGCTTCCTTTTCCTGACCGATACTGCTTAGAGTAGGAACATCTTCAAAGTCATCCTCATATTCAACCTCGGCTCTTTCCATAGAGTCGTTTACACCGGGATAAATTTTTTCAGCCACAAGTTCATTTGAAGGCTCCTCAAAAGTCTTGGTTTCCGCCTCGTCACTTATCAGTATATTTGGCTCAATCTCCATATCCTCATGTTCGGCTCTGCTTATGTGAGTCTTAGGCAATCCCATACTGTCAAAGTGGTTGCTTATTCTTGATTTTCTTCTTTCAGCCATAACAGGCGGAGTGACGAATCTGCTGTGCTTTACCCTCTCAACCTTTTCCATTCTGGCTCTGACTTCTTCATCTATCTCTTCCATTGATGAAGCATTCTTATTCCTGCTCATCTCGTCCAGATTGGCTTTTGCAATGGCTATACTTCTCTTTAACTCTAATTCAAATTCCGGGTTCACACTCTCCCCCTTAAATGTAGTCTCTGATATTCTGGTTTCATTTACTCCCGTATTCCTCGGAAAAAGTTCCGTACTTATAGGAGCACTGTCACTTACATCCGCCTTTTCATTGCCGAGGCTTATAGTTGTCTTTTTGTTCTCCCTCGGCGTATAAGCACTCATATCATCAAGATTCAGACTCGGATAATTTTCTCTGTCTCCACTCTCATATTTTTCCGCAAGAGTGTTGAGTCTTTCCTCGTAATATTCCTTATTTTCCACCATATCAAGCTGCTTTGAGCTTAGAGGACAACCTGTAGACGCCTTAAGAGCTGCAGCCTTATCTACATACTCACCGACACTAAACAGAAGCATTATCTCATCACAGGTCTTAATACAGTCTTCTATTCTGCCTGCCTTTGCATACAGCTGTGCAAGTTCAAACTTCCACTCCTCATCCATCTTTTCAATATCGTTATACTTTTCAAGAATTCTTATCTTCTTGTCAATACCCTCGCCCTTTGCATTTGCAATATGGTATTCCATCAGATATTTTCTACTGTCTTGAGGCGATATCTCCGTGTATTCCTTGTAATACTCCTGCGCCTCTGAAATATCTCCCTCTTTTATTGCAAGCATTGCAAGTTTATACAAAACTCTTTTACCTACCGGTGCCCTGTCATAGGACAAAAGCAGTATTTCTCTGGCTTCCTTGTATTCATTATTTTTTTCATAGACCTCGGAAACTGTTGCCAACAAATCTGCTTTATGGACTCTTCTCCAGTCAATTGTATCGGTGATTCTCATGGCCGCCTTATAGTCGCCGCTTTTCACCAATTTGTTCAATTGTTCAACCTTTAAATTAAATTCATATTTATCCATGCTTGCCAAACCTCAAGATTATAATTTTGAACACACTCTTAGAGTGCCCTTCTTCCCTCAAGTGCCCTCAAAAGAGTCACTTCATCAATATATTCCAAATCCCCGCCTACAGGGACTCCGCTTGCTATCCTACTCACCTCTATACCTGTGGGTTTTATAAGTTTCGCTATATACATTGCTGTAGTCTCTCCCTCAAGCGTAGAATTTGTGGCAATAATGACTTCATTCACATCGCCCTCAAGTCTTTTTATAAGTTCTTTTAACTTTATATCCGCCGGACCTATTCCAAGCATCGGTGATATCGCACCATGCAGAACATGGTACACACCGTTATATTTCCCCGTCTTTTCATATGCCGCCAAATCTCTTGTGTTTTCCACGACCATTATGGTCTTATGATCTCTTCTCTCATTGGCACATATCGGACATATATCCCCGTCAGTCAGGGTACAACATTCCTTGCAATAATGTACATTGCCCTTTGCATCCCTTATCGCATCGGACAGTGAGTTCACCTGTTCACTTGACATTCCTATTATGTGAAAAGCAAGCCTTTGTGCGGACTTTGCTCCTACACCCGGTAGCTTGGAAAGTTCCTCTATAAGCTTGCTGATATGACTGCTATAATAATCCATTAGAACGGCAGCTTCCCTGCTCCGCCTGCAATGCCGCCCATAAGCGCAGAATGTTCTTCTTCCATCTTTCTGAGAGCCTCATTTGTAGCCGCCATTATCAAATCTTCCAACATCTCCACATCCTCAGGGTCTACAACCTCTTTGTCGATAGAAACCTTGGTAACTTCTTTCTTACCTGAAATAGTAATGCTTACAGCACCGCCTCCGGCACTTGCACTAAACTCCTTGCTCTCAAAAGCCGCACTTTGCTCTTCCATCTGCTTTTGCATCTTCTGAGCCTGCTTCATCAACTGATTTATATTTCCCGGCATCATACCTCCGCCGAAACCTCCACGCTTTGCCATAAAATTCTCCTTACTTTTCTATGATAATATCTGTATTGATAACAGATTTTATCTCATCTATCGAAACATATCTTGTATTTCTTACAACCTTATTTTCCCTTAAAGAGACTTCGATTGCAATATCTTTTCCATATTTTTCACTCAAATATGTGTGTAAATCCGATACTGTCCTCTCGGAATTTCCCATATCATAGTACATCTTATTGTAAAAGACCACATTGATGCCGCCTGTCTTAATCGGCTCCACCTCGGCTTCCTTATACACACTGCCCGCCTTGCCGCCTATATGCTCCACTATGCTGTTCCAGTCCTTTTTTATAGTCATAAAATCATCATAAGTGGCCTTTGGAAGTTCTATCACTTCTTCCTTTTCAGGTTCATGGACTTCTGTAGCGGTATCGCTGCTTTGTATTACCGTCCCCACTCTTATGCCGGATTCAAGCTTTGACAATCTCTCCAGTACACTCTCAAGGTTTTCTTCCATCTGCGGTGTCATAAGTCTTATAAACTCAAGTTCGGCAACAACTCTTTTTTGAGTGGCGCTCTTTAACTTGTTTGACAACTCCGACAGGTTTCTAATATAACGCATAAGAGTCTCTTTGGAAACAGCACCGGCCTTTTCTTTTAAATTTTGTAAGTTTTGCTGTGACATATCCACAAGCGTACTGTCATTTTGAGTGGACTTAAGTATCAGTATATTTCTGAGATACCATAAAAAATCCGTTACAAACTGTCCTATCTCCTTACCGTCCGTTACGGCATCGTTTAAGATGTTCAAAACATCTATGGTATTGCCTGCCGTAATACCGTCTAAAAGATTGTTAAAGATACTTATATCCGAAGCGCCCAGTATATCAAGTACAGCATCAAAGGTTATCTTCTCATTTTGTAAGAATGAAATACACTCATCCAAAAGACTGAGTGCATCTCTCATCGCTCCGTCGGCAGCTTTTGCGATATAGTCAACCGCTCTGTCCTCTATATCGACTCCCTCGGCCTTACAAAGCTCCTTAAGCCTCTGTGATATTGTATCTACACTTATTCGCTTGAAGTCATATCTTTGGCATCTTGAGAGCACAGTTATAGGTATCTTATGCACCTCTGTGGTTGCCAGAATAAATATAACATATTGCGGAGGTTCTTCAAGAGTTTTTAAAAGTGCATTGAACGCTCCGCTTGAGAGCATATGTACCTCATCTATAATGAATACCTTATACCTGCCGAAAGTCGGCGGATATTGAACTTGCTCTTTGATATCTCTTATATTGTCCACACCGTTGTTGGATGCCGCATCTATCTCCACAACATTGATAGAGGTCTCGTTAAGTATTGATTTACAGGTAGGACATTCATTGCAGGGCCCCGCCTCTGTCGGATGCTCACAATTCAGCGCCCTTGCCATTATCTTTGCGATACTGGTTTTTCCGGTACCTCTTGTACCGCAAAAAAGATACGCATGTGATATCCTTCCGGTTTTCAATTGGTTTTTTAATGTCTTTGTTATCGCTTCCTGACCTACTACCTCATCAAAATTTGAAGGTCGAAACTTCCTATATAATGCTGTATAAGCCATTTGCTTCCTTTCTACTTGTCACCGAAGCTTATTCCGACAAGCCTTGCTTCATTTACAAGCGAAGACTCCGGATCCACATATTTTAACTTACCTGCAGACTCGCTCAGTGATATGTCTGTGACTTCCGTACCTTTCAGTACCACAAGTCTTCCGTATTGCCTGTCTAATATAAGCTTTGCTCCGTGTGCTCCGAGTCTGGTAGCCAACGCCCTGTCATAAGGGTTCGGAGCTCCGCCTCTTTGTGTATGTCCCGGAACGGTCACTCTGACCTCCACACCTGTCTCCTGACTTAGGATATCACCTATTTCGTAGCTGATAGACGGGTATCTGTCCGCATTCTTTAATCTTTTCTTTTTAAGTTCCTTCTTTGAAAGAGCCGCATCTTCTTTTGAGATTGCTCCCTCGGCTACCGCAAGTATTGTAAATTTCTTGCCCTCGGCCTCTCTAAGCTTTATGGCATCTGCAATCTTTTTTATATCATAAGGTATCTCAGGTATCAGTATAATATCCGCACCGCCTGCAAGTCCTGCATAAAGTGTCAGCCAACCTACCTTATGTCCCATCACTTCCACAATAAACACTCTGCTGTGTGAAGCCGCTGTGGTATGTATGCAGTCGATAGCATTGGTAGCTATATCCACCGCACTTTGAAAACCGAAGGTCATATCCGTACCGTACAGATCATTGTCTATGGTCTTTGGCAGTCCGATAACATTCAGTCCCTCTTCACTTAAAAGATTGGCCGTCTTTTGTGAACCGTTACCTCCGAGTACTACAAGACAATCAAGTTTCAGCTTCTTATAAGTAGACTTCATTGCCTCTACTTTATCCATGCCGTTTTCATCAGGCTCTCTCATAAGTTTGAAAGGCTGACGGCTGGTTCCAAGCATAGTACCTCCTGTGGTCAATATACCTGAAAAATCCGAAGGCTTCATCGCCCTGTACTCTTCATACATCAGTCCTCTGTATCCGTTCAGAAAACCTGTTATCTCCACTTCTTTATCAGATTTGTATAGACTCTTTGCCACACCGCGCATTGTTGCGTTCAGTGCCTGACAATCTCCTCCACTGGTTAGCATACCAACTCTTAGCATATATAACTCCTTTTGCACAAAGTCGAAACAAGATTACTGCCTCAAAATTTAAGCATTGTCTTTAATTATAACCTAATTTTATTCATTATACAACAAAAAAAGCCCTTCCCAATAGCTCACTGTCTATCAAGTAGGACCTTCACTGCGCCTTCAGGGACTCGAACCCTGGACAAATAGATTAAGAGTCTACTGCTCTACCAACTGAGCTAAAGGCGC
>CAUQKD010000063.1:0-10596 GCA_963518365.1 uncultured Lachnoanaerobaculum sp.
CGGTGCAGAGGTAATCGCACATGAGATAAGCAGTGATGATGTGGAGATGGAAATTGATTGCATCAAAAAAGTCATAGCTGCAGGAGCCGATATTGTGCTTTGTACAGGCGGAATGAGTGTGGATCCTGATGATAAGACACCTTATGCTATAGGACAAAATGCCGATAGAGTTATTACTTACGGTACGCCTGTACTTCCGGGTGCCATGTTTATGCTTGCCTACGGCGGTGAGAATGAGAACATTACATTCATGGGGCTTCCGGGCTGTGTAATGTATGAAAAGAGAACAATATTTGATATAATCTTGCCGAGGATTATGGCCGGAGAAAAGGTGGAAAAATCCGATATCGACAGCTTGGGTGTAGGCGGATACTGTATGCACTGTCCGGTATGTATTTTCCCGAATTGTGCATTCGGCGTATCATAAATAAAAAGGAGCAAAAATATGGACAAGGAATTATACAAAATAATAGATGAATCAAAGAAAAAGGGCTTAAGAACCTTTGTATTTACATCATTAGGGGATAAAGATTACGGCAGTAAGGCTGTTTTAAGAGAGGGTGAACTTGTTTGGATAAGCCCTGACACAAGTTTTTTTAAAGACAATTTTGATGAAATAAAGAATATAACAAAGTCCGGTATAACGGAAATAGACGGTAACAGAGTATATGTGGAGCATATATGTAATGTAAGCAAGATTGTAATCTGCGGTGCCGGACATACAAGTATCGCACTGATAAAGATGGGTCAGATGATCGGATGTGAGATGATTGTTATAGAAGACAGAGAAGAGTTTGCCGCCAAGGCAAAAGATGCCGGTGCAGACAGAGTTTATTGTGAGGACTTTTCATCAGCGCTGAAAAAATTTGACTCAGACTATGATACTTACTTTGTAGTGGTAACCAGAGGACATCAGTGGGATAAGGAATGTATCAGAGAGATTCTAAAGAAGCCTTATGCCTATGTAGGACTTATGGGTGCAAAAAGAAGAGTCGGCTTCGTACTTGATGCTATGAGAAGTGAAGGCTATCCTGAGGAGAAGATTGAGGAAATCTATACTCCTATAGGACTTGATATAAAATCTGAGACTCCGGCGGAAATCTCCATATCCATTCTTGCAGAGATAATCTCTGTAAAAAATTCAAAGACCAAGAATGTAGGCTATGTTGAAGGAATGCTTGAAAAGATTGAAGAGAGCAATGAGAGAATGGTTATGGCGACTATCGTAGATAAAAAGGGCTCGGCACCAAGAGGAGTAGGAGCAAAGGCATTGTTTTTAAGAGACGGAAGCTTTATCGGAACTATCGGTGGCGGAAAAGCCGAACATGATATTATGGTTAAGGTGGATGAAGTATTAAAAAGCGATGAAGAGATAAAGCTGTATCTGTTACATGTCAATCTTACAGACAGCGAGGCAAGTTTGGAAGGTATGGTCTGTGGAGGAAGAATAGAAGTACTTATAGAGCCGGTTTAGATATGAGAGATTGTTACAACAGAGAGATAGACTATATGCGCATCTCGGTTACAAACAGGTGTAACTTCAGATGCACATATTGTATGCCTGAGACAAAAAAGGTAGATGAAACACTGAGCCTTGACGAGATATATGAAGTGGCGCTTGCGGCAAGTAAATGCGGCATAACCAAGTTTAAGATAACGGGCGGAGAGCCGCTTATAAGAGACGGAATAGTAGATTTTATAAAAAGGCTTCATTATATAGACAGTGTAAAAGATATCACCATGACAACAAACGGGTTCTATCTTTGTAAATATGCCGACAGTTTGGTGAATGCCGGACTTTCAAGTGCGAATGTGAGTCTGGATTCTCTTAAGAAGGACAGATTTTTTAAAATTACAGGGTTGGATGCATTTGATGATGTTATAAACGGTATCTATGAAGCGGAGAAGTCAGGACTGTGCACAAAGATAAATACAGTCTTACAAAGAGGAGTAAATGAGGACGAACTCTTTGATATTATAGGACTTGCAAAAGACAAAAATATAAATATAAGATTTATTGAAATGATGCCTATAGGTCATGGCAAAGAGTCTGACGGTGTTTCAAATTTTGAAGTGTTGGAGAAAATAAAAGAGAGATATATTGTACGCGAGGATAATAAAAAACACGGTAACGGTCCGGCAAAGTATATAAAACTTGAAGGTTTTAAAGGTTCAATAGGATTTATCAGTGCAATACACGGTAAATTTTGTGACGGATGCAACAGAATAAGGTTTACATCTAACGGGAAACTTAAGCCGTGTCTTTGTTACGCCTCAAATATCGACTTAAAGGATGTTATAAAGGATAAAACAATAGAATCCGATAAAAAGATAAAACTACTTGAAGATAAGATAAGAGAGTGTATAACGACAAAGCCGAAAGCACATGCCTTTGAAGATTTATCCAAGGTAAGTGAACTTAAGGATATGGTGGAAATAGGTGGATAAGATGGAAGTAAAAGCTGAAGTTTTGGCAGTATGTATCAGCGAGAAAAAAGGAACAGAGAAAAAAGAAATAGAGAAGGCCGTATTAAAGCCCGACTGGGGCATTGAAGGAGATGCCCATGCCGGAAAGTGGCACAGACAGGTCAGTCTTTTGGCGTTTGAGAAGATAGATGATTTCAGAAAAAAAGGAGCCGAAGTGGACTTCGGCGCATTCGGAGAGAATATTATTGTAGCGGGTGTTGACTTAAAAAGTTTACCTGTGGGAACCGTCCTTGAAATAGGAGATGCAATATTAAAGGTAACACAGATAGGCAAGGAATGTCACAGCCACTGCAATATATATCATAAAATGGGAGACTGCATTATGCCCAGAGAAGGTATATTTGCAGAGGTTTTGAAGGGAGGTTGTATACAAAAAGGAGATAAAATAAAAGTGATTGAAAGAGAAGCCGGACCTTACAGAGTGGGTATTATCACTGTTTCGGACAGGGCGTCACAAGGAGTATATGAGGACAAATCCGGCCCTGTTATAAAAGAGCTTGTTGAGGAAGCCGGAATGGAAGTGATCGACTGCCTTATTGTGCCGGATGAGAAAAGTGAAATAGTAAAAAAGCTGCTTCACTTCAGCGATCAGAGACAGGCGGATCTTATATTTACCACAGGCGGAACAGGTTTTTCAAAAAGAGATGTTACTCCTGAGGCGACAAAACAGGTGGTTGAAAGAGAAGTTCCCGGTATAGGAGAGGCTCTCAGAAGCTATTCGATGACTATTACACCTAAGGCAATGCTAAGTCGTCAGACTGCCGGAATAAGAGGAAACACTCTTATAATAAATTTGCCGGGAAGTCCGAAAGCCTGTAGAGAGAACATTGAATATATTATGAAGCCGCTAAAACACGGACTTGGAATACTTAGCGGCAGAGAGAGTGACTGATATTATAAAATTAAAGAGAGACGGTTATGAAGTTAAAAAATATTTGTAAAGTATTGGGTGTTGTTGCTGCAATCGCGCTTACAGGATGCGGCGGCGCAAAGACTGCAGAGAGTAAAGTCGCAGATACCGCTGCACAGACAACAGCGGCAGAGTCTAAGGCGGAGTCAAGTGCAGAGACAAGCGCACAGGAGAGTAAGGCTGCAAGCGACCCTTCAGCGGTAAATGTATTTGCGGCGGCATCACTTAAGGGTGCGATGGATGAGATAATCTCGGAGTACAACAAGGCAAATCCTGATGTAAAGATAAATTTAAATACGGATTCATCAGGTAAGTTACAGACTCAGATAGAAGAAGGATTTGCTTGTGATATCTTCTTCAGTGCAGGTAAGAAGCAGATGGAGAAGTTAAAAGAAGAGGGACATATAAAGGACGGTACGGATGTAGATTTGTTACATAACAGACTTTGTATTGTAGCACCTAAGGATTCAGACACAAAGGTTACAGGAATTGCAAATATCAAGGAAGCAAAGTCAATATCAATCGGTGAAGCAAGCGTACCTGCGGGTGCATATGCAAGAGAAGCACTTTCAAAGGCTTATCCTGACCTCGGTATAACAAAAGAGAGTACAGGTGCCGAACTTAAAGATAAGCTCGGTATGGAGATAATAGAAAACTCAAATGTTACAAAGACACTTTTATCTGTAGTGGACGGATTCGGTGAGGTAGGATTTGTATATCTTACAGATACATACGGTAATAATGATGTCAAAGTTATTGAAAAGGTGGATGAGTCACTAAGCGGTAAGATTACCTACCCGATAGCAAGAGTAAACAATGATGAGGCTGATGAGAAGGTAAGTGCCGAGGCTGATAAGTTCTACGACTATTTGAAGTCGGACGCCGCAAAGAAGGTATTTGAAAATTATTTATATGAATAATGTTTTAGCACATTTGGATTGGAGCCCTTTTTTTATAACCCTAAAAATAGGGCTCTTTTCAACAATAATATGTTTTTTTCTTGGTGTGGGGCTTGCATATGTAAGTCTGTATATGAATAAAAGGATAATGGTGGTATTTGACAGTATTCTTACACTTCCGATGGTACTGCCGCCTACAGTAGTAGGTTTTTTTCTGCTTCTTATATTCAGCAGAAGGAGACCTGTAGGAATGTTCTTATACGGACATTTCCATATAAAGATAGTCCAAAGCTTTGTAGGATGTGTAATCGCAGCCTTTATTATTGCGTTTCCGCTGATGTATAAGAATGCAAAGTCGGCATTTTTACAGCTTGATAAAAATTTGATATATGCAGGCAGGACTTTGGGGCTGTCGGAGTTTAAGATTTTTTTTAAGATAGTATGTCCTGTTGCATCGCCTTCGCTATTTTCAGGAGCGATACTCAGTTTTGCAAGGGCTATAGGTGAGTACGGTGCGACTTCAATGCTTGCCGGTAATATATCGGGAAAGACTTCGACCATATCACAGCAGATAGCGATTCTGGTGCAAAACCAAAATTATCTTGAGGCGGGTATATGGGTAGCTGTTGTACTTTTTATTGCATTTTTTATAATGCTTTTGATGGAATATATACAGAGGTAGTATGCTTGAACTTAATGTAAAAAAGAAGCTGAACAGCTTTACTTTGGAAATAAATTGCAGTCTTGACAGCAACAGAATAGGAATTTTGGGCGGCTCGGGTGCAGGAAAAAGTATGATTCTAAAGATGATTGCAGGTATAGAAAAACCCGACTCCGGTTATATAAAGCTTGACGGTGAGTTGTTGTTTGACTCACAAAAAAAGATTGATATAAAACCGCAGGACAGACATATAGGGTATTGCTTTCAAAACTATGCACTTTTTCCGCATCTTTCGTTGTATGAAAATATCATTATAGGACTTAATAATGCCGGCAAAAGTCTTGCAGATGAATTTTTGGAAAAGTTTGAACTGACTCAGATAAAAGATGCCAAGCCGAACAGGATAAGCGGAGGTCAAGCGGCAAGAGTGGCGATGGCAAGAATACTTATAAGAAAACCGAAAGTGTTATTGTTTGATGAGGCGTTTTCGGCACTTGATATATATCTTAGAGATCATATACAGGAAGAGATATCATCAATACTGAAAGACTTTGAGGGCAGTGCAATATTTGTATCACATTCCAGAGATGAGATATACAGACTTTGTGAAAGTATGATAGTTATTGACAGGGGAAGAATAACCAATCTTGGAAATACAAAGGAAATATTCAAAAATCCCGAGACGAAGAATGCCGCAATACTTACAGGTTGTAAAAATATTTCCGATATAAGATATATTGATGAAAATACATTGGAAGCTCTTGACTGGGGAGTAAGTTTTAAGTTTTCAGAGACATTACCTAAGGGATTATCTTCAGTAGGTATAAGAGCACATGATTTTCATCCTGTATGGGGTAAATCTGAGGGAAATATATTTGACTTCAGATTAAAAAGTAAGGCCAAGTTGCCGTTTGAGGATAATTATTATATAAAGACCTGCGGCGGGCAGGATATAACCTGGCTTGTTCAAAGAGATATGAAAGAGTTGATAGAAAAAAAGGGGTTACCTGATTTTTTGAAAGTAGATGAGAACGATATATTGTTATTAAAATAGATTGGAGAAAAATGGAGTTTACACATTTTGATGAAAATAAGAATGCGGTAATGGTGGATGTCTCGGATAAGGATATAACAGACAGAGTTGCGATTGCAACAGGCAGAATTACACTCTGTGATGAGGCTATGGAAGCGATAAAGGGCAGAAAGATAAAAAAGGGCGATGTACTTACTGTAGCACAGGTGGCAGGTATTATGGGACAAAAAAGAACCTCAGAGCTTATCCCTATGTGCCACAATATCAATCTGACAAGTTCCAAGATAACATTTGAGATAGAAGGCAATGATATAGTGGTATTTTCAAAGGCGAAGACTGCCGGCAAGACCGGAGTTGAGATGGAAGCACTTATGGGGGTAAATATTGCACTTCTTACAGTCTATGATATGTGTAAGGCTATCGACAAGAGGATGCTTATAAGTGATGTGCATCTTTTGGAAAAGAAAGGTGGAAAGAGCGGAGACTTTTTCTTTTAATAAAAAGGCTAATCGGGCGATAACCTGATTAGCCTTTTGAGTTATATTATTGTGCAGGCTTAATATATGCGCTTGCTACATAAGCCTGTCCGCCGTTGTAGTTGATGATAGCCCAGTTGGCATCCTGTGCTCCGACATATTCAACGCTTACACCTACATTAAGAGTAGCCAAAAGGTCACCGTCTTTTGATGGTGAAGAGCGAACATTAAGCTTGGTTGTTGTAATGTATTTTGTGGTTGTCACCTGTGCACTTGTTGTTTCTAAACTGCTCTCTGAGCTTTCTGCACCTTCACTTGTAGCGACGGTAGTGGTGGTTGCAGTCTTTGTTTTGGTGCCTTTGCCGCCCTTTAGAGGGTTGATAGATCTGAATAAAATTATCAAAATAAACAGAATAACCACACCTATAAGTACTTTTATCAAATCAGGTGTGTTTACAGTCGGCTTTTTCTTTTTAGGAGTTTTCTTTACGACCTTTCTTTTTTGAGCGGTTTCACCGCTTTTGGTAACCGGTCTTCTTTGTACATTGTCATTGCGTACGGGAACGGGAGTTATCTTGCTTTTTTTAGGTGAGTAGTCGCGTATAAAAGCCTGCACTTCCTCTGAGAGTAACTGATATGCCATAGTGGCATTGAAGCCGTCGTCATTATTTTCATGTACGGCTTTATTGCTTATAACACAAATCTTGTGATAGTGTTCACATGATTTTTCTGAAATGGTTTTGTTTTCGCATAAGGAATTTATAATGTCTGTCAGGCTTTGATCGTCATAGTCGTCTCGTCCGCTAAGCTGCTTTATCATAATCTCTAATGTCTGTCTTGCCTTAATCATGGCAAGATTATATTCCTGACCGGATAGAAGCTTTTCTGTATCATAAACTCCTGCCTGAATCTGTTGCCAGGCACTGTGAGTGGTTGAGTTTGCCATTAGGTAAACCTCCTATATTCTTTGTGTATCTGTGAATAAAAGTGTAAATACGAACTTCACAGAACTCTAAATTTATTATACAATAAGAAGCTTATAAAAGACAATATTTAGCAGATTTTTTTATAAAATATCTTATAAATCACTGAGAATTCTTGAGTTTTAATCTCTTTGCAATCCGTACTCAACTACATTGCCTTCAGTATCATATGAAAAGAAAAGATAGTCGTTTAATCCTGAACTTATTCTGTAGTAATCTGTATTGTTCTTACTTAATTTTGGCTCACCGAGATAATTTTCAACTTTTGTTTTTGTTAAGTATTTGCCTTCATCAGGTAAAAGTCCGATATTATATAACATCTCAGCCCCACCGATATCATCCTTACTTGGGTGTACAACTATAGATGTAACAATCGGTTTATCGGAGCTCTTTATTTTTTTTAGGACAAATGAAGTATAACAGTTATTGTCGCCATAGGTGTATATTAAATCTGAGTTTTCACTAATTTTTCTGTCAGGATCACTGTTTCGATAAATTATGTCATCTTTGGTTGCTCCGAGTTTTATACGATTATAAAATAATCTGTCTGCATACACGGCATCATTAAGGTTTAACAGTTCATTGTAGGAATTTTCATCCGCTTTTGCACGGTCAAACAGACCTGATTCATTTTCAAGTTCGTCGCGATTAAACTCTATAGTGACAGGCTGTGTATCAGGGTATTCTTTCGGAACGGCTATTTCAATATTTAAAGAGGAAATATAATCATTTGCAAGCATTAAGAGTATTGCGGTATTAGTCGCTCTTGAGAATAAATATGGTGATGTATAGAGCGGATTGTCACTTAGTCCTATATTTTTTGATTTTTCATAGTCCTCAGTATACCTTAATATAAGAGTGTATGTATTATCATTTGTTTCCAATACAGCATTGTTTAATTCTATATAAGGCAGTATTGCAGGCGTCTTTGAAACAACATCTGTTATATATGCATTGTCCGCTTCTTTATCAATCGTTAAATCTTTCAGTTTGGAATATGGAAAATAAACATTGGCGGTTATATTATTTTTTGTATAACCTGAGCTTTGAATCGAATCGGTATTTTTTATTGCTTTATTACAAGCTGTAAAACATAAAACCGGCAAGGACATTAGAGTAGCAGCTATAATATATTTACCTTTCATTTAAAATCCCCCACTTTCAAATACAAAAAAGGAGTGCTACAAAAGTGCAACACTCCAAAATATTAATGTAAAATTATGCCTCGGCGATGCACTCAATCTCACAAAGAACGCCCTTTGGAAGATCCTTTACTGCGAAACAGCTTCTTGCAGGCTTTGATGTGAAATACTTTGCATATACTTCATTGAATGCTGCAAAATCTGCAATCTCTGCAAGGAAGCAAGTTGTCTTTACAACCTTGTCCATACCTGAACCTGCAGCCTCAAGGATAGCAGCTACGTTCTTGCAGCTCTGCTCTGTCTGTGCGGCAATACCCTCAGGAACTTCTCCGTTGGCAGGGTTTACAGGAATCTGTCCTGATGTGATAACCAAGCCGTTTGTTATAAATCCCTGTGAATATGGTCCGATTGCACCCGGTGCATTTTTTGTATCAATTACTTTCATGATAATCTCCTTTTTTCTTTTTCTTATATTTTATACTAATTTTCAGATTTGTACAGTCTATTTTTTGATACAAGAAAATTGACGATATTGACATAATATATATTTAAGAATTGTATTACTGGTATTACATATGAAAAATTGATATAATTAGCTAAATGACGGCTTTAAATAAATAAACAGGAGGATATAATTATGGGACTTATTTCAGCTATAGCAGGTGCCGCAGGAGGAGTACTGGCGGACTCATGGAGAGATTTTTTCTATGAAGATTCAATGGATAATGAACTTCTTGTAACCAAAGGTAAAAAAAGAGTGGACCAAAGAGGTTCAAACAATAAATCTACAAATAATGTTATTACAGACGGCTCCATCATCGAAGTTGCAGACGGACAATGTATGTTGGTGGTGGAAAACGGAATGATAAAGGATGTCTGTGCACAACCCGGAAAATATGTCTACAGTAATACTGATGAACCTACTATTTTTGCAGGTAATTTAAAGGAAACTGTAAAAAGAACCTGGGAGCAGTTTAAGAACAGATTGGTATTTGGCGGAGGTGCTACAAGAGATACAAGAGTTTATTATGTAAACACAAAGGATATCTATGGAAATAAGTACGGTACCGCAGAACCGATTCCATACAGGATAGTGGATCCGAATATCGGACTTGATATAGAGAGTGCGGTAAGATGTCATGGAGAGTTTGCGTTTAAGATTGTGGACCCTATACTTATGTACAAGGAAGTGGCGGGAAATACAGGCGGAGAGTTCAGAATGAATGAAGCATTCAGAAAACAGATGACTTCAGAACTGCTTACTTCGCTTCAACCTGCACTCGGAAGACTCTCAGGAATAGGGGCAAGATACAGCGATATCCCGAATCATACCAAGGAAATTGCAAATGAACTTAACAGCGTAATGTCAAGTGAATGGGGAGACAGATACGGTATTGAAATAAGTTCATTCGGAATAAGCAGTATTACCATATCAAAGGAAGATGAAGACCTTATAAAGCAGCTACAAAGAACTGCGGTATTCCAAAGAACATCAATGGCGGCTGCAAACTTAAACGCCGCACAGGCTGACGCTATGAGAAATGCGGCAAGCAATGCAGGCGGTGCTATGATGGGATTTGCAGGTATGAATATGGCAAATCAGATGGGCGGTATGAATGCAAATCAGCTTTTCCAGATGGCACAAAACGAACAGATGCAGCAACAGTACGGTCAACAAAATAATATGCAGCAGCAGTACGGACAGAACAATATGCAACAGCAGTATGGTCAGAGCAATATGCAGCAGATGAATCAGCAAGCTGTAAATACATGGACTTGCAGCCACGGACATGGCGGAAATACAGGTAAGTTCTGCTCCGAATGCGGTGAAGCAAAACCTTCAGGTGTTGTAAGTTGTGCATCATGCGGATATACACCTGCGGATCAGTCACATCTGCCTAAGTTCTGCCCTGAATGCGGAAAGCCGTTCTAAACCTATATAAGATGGAGTTAGTGTGAAAGAAAGTAGAGGTAAGCCGTAAACCGGCGCACTTAAATAAGCTGT
>CAUQKD010000064.1:0-10593 GCA_963518365.1 uncultured Lachnoanaerobaculum sp.
TCATATCTTCTCCTTTAGTTTTGTTTTAGGTGAGGAAGGTCTCGAACTCACCGATTACACTTGATACTTTAAGACATTAGGTAAAATAAATCAAGTCTTTTTTATAAACAGGCCTTATAAATCTCCACTATATCATTATTATCAAGTGCGACAAAGGCATCTTTTAAATATCCGTCCACATTTGCGTGAGCCGCCATAGCTTCAAAATGCTTGTCATCAATACCGAGTTCACCAAGGGTCATAGGTATATCGGTCTCCTTAAAATAGCGCTCCAGTGCATCTATTCCTGCAAACGCCAATGCTCTGTCGTCATCACCGCTAAGCCCCATTACATTCTTTGCAAACTTTACAAATCTCTCTGTTGCAGTTACATCTTTATTGAGGATATGACGCATCCACCTGATTGTAAGTATGGCAAGACCTACACCATGTGTAATGTCATAGTATGCTGAAAGCTCATGTTCCATCGCATGACAAGGCCAACCCGTTTCCTGCTTGCCGTACCCCGGAATTCCCGAGCAGGCTACGGAAGCATCAGCCATCAAATTGGCTCTTGCAGAGTAGTTTGTAGAATCCTCAAGTGCAATCTTGCAGTTTTTCATTACTGACTTAAGAACTGTTTCCGCTATACCGTCCGAGAGGTCGCTGTCCATAGTCCTTGAAAAGTAACATTCAAATATGTGGCTCATTATATCCGCACTGCCTGCCGCGGTCTGATACTTTGATACGCTGAAAGTATATGTAGGGTCACATATGCTGACTGAAGGATATGTGTATACAGCACCAAGCTTCTCATTAGTATCCATATTTGTGATTACACCGCCTGCATCAAACTCCGAACCTGTTGCACTGATTGTAAGAATATCTACAAGAGGAAGAGCCTTTGCAAGATGCCAACTTGTCTTTACCATCTCCCATAAATCATCGCCTTCATAGTAGCGTCCCACTGCAATAGCCTTTGCGCAGTCGATGGTGCTTCCGCCTCCTACAGCCAAAACTACATCGATATTATGCTCCTTACAAAGCCTTACACCACGCTCTACATTAGTAATCCTGGGATTCGGCTCCACACCGTCACACTCTGTGACATTGAAGTTATTTTCTTTTAAAATCTTTATCACTTCATCATAAAGACCTATTTTCTTGATTGATCCGCCACCGTATACCAGCAGTACATTTTTACCGAATCTCTCCAATGAGCTTGCCAATTTCTTTATCTGTCCCTCACCGAAATACAACTTGGTCGGGATATCATGTTTAAAGTTCAGCATACACTACCTCTTTTCAAAATTTTATTACTCTTATTTTAGAACAATCTTCAGTACATCTTCAACCCTTTTTACAGGAATAATCTCAAGTTCGTCCAAGACTTCCTTAGCCACTTCCTTTAAATCATCCTCATTTTCTTCAGGGATAAATACCTTCTTTATTCCAGCTCTGGCTGCCGCCATAAGTTTCTCAGGCAGTCCGCCTATAGGCATTACATTGCCACGAAGTGATACTTCACCGGTCATGGCATACTCCGGAGAAACCGGAATATTGTTGATAAGTGATGCAATTGCAGTAGTCATTGTGATACCTGCACTCGGTCCGTCCTTAGGTACGGCACCTGCAGGTACATGTATATGAATATCGTTTTTCTCAAAGATTTCCGACTTCTCAGGGTACATAGACTTTACAAGGCTTAGTGCAATATCCACACTTTCCTTCATTACATCGCCCAGCTGACCTGTTACCTTTATATTACCTTTACCCTTTGTGAGCATAGTCTCAATAAAGAGTATTTCACCGCCTACTGCAGTCCAAGCCAAACCGGTTACCACACCGGCCTGCTTTTTCTCCAGGATGCTCTCATGCTTTATAGGTCTTTGGTCAAGGTAATCGCTCAGATCCTCAGGCTTTACATCAAGTACCTCTTTATTATTTCTTACAAGCTCAACCGCTGCATATCTGCAAAGTGAGCTTATCTGCTTTTTCAGTCCGCGCACACCGGCTTCCATAGTATAGCCGTTTATCAGTGCCTTTATTGTATCGTCTTCTATTATAAGATTCTCATCACTGATTCCCGCCTTTTTCTTTGCCTTAGGTATCAGATGATCCTTTGCTATAGAAAATTTCTCAAGCGCGGTATATCCTGTAAATCTGATAACCTCCATTCTGTCAAGGAGCGGTCCGGGTATAGTATCAAGTGAGTTGGCGGTACATACAAACAATACATCCGAAAGATCGTAAGGTACATTCATATAGTGATCGGTAAAAGTATTGTTTTGCTCAGGATCAAGCACCTCAAGCAATGCACTTGCAGGATCACCGTTATAGGATGACGCAAGCTTATCAATCTCATCAAGTACCATTACAGGATTTGATGTACCTGCCTTTTTCATACCGTCCATTATTCTTCCCGGCATAGCTCCTATATAAGTCCTTCTGTGTCCTCTTATATCCGCCTCATCTCTTATACCGCCCAAAGAAATACGCACATACTCTCTTCCGAGAGCCTCCGCTATACTCTTTCCGATACTTGTCTTTCCTGTACCCGGAGCACCTGCAAACAGAAGTATAGAACCGCTTTGACTTTTATTAAGCGACATTACAGCCAGCTGCTCTATAATTCTTTTCTTTACTTTTTTCAGACCGTAATGCTCTCTGTCCAGAACCTCCATAGCCTTATCAAGCTCTATTTCCTTAGGCTCTTCCTTCTTCCACTGCAGTGAAGTTACAAAGTCAAGATAGTTGTAAAGCAGTCCGTACTCATGGCTGTCCTTTCCCTCCTGCTTCATACGATTTAATACATTGTCGGCTTCCTTCCTTGCAATCTCGTTCATGCCTGAGTTTTCTATCTTTTCCTCAAACTTTCTTACCTCCGAGACATTCTCAGGGTGCATATCATCCAAGGCCTTTTGTAAGAAATTTATCTGCTTTTTGATTGCGTCCTCTCTGTATGCCTTCTCATGAATCTCTTTTTGTGCCTGCTTCGCCTCTTCGCTGACTTCATTGATTGCCATAAACTCTCTGGCATACTTTGCTATAAGCTCGGCTCTTGCCTTTGTGGAATCCTCAGCAAGTACGGCATACTTTTCTTCAGGTGTGATATTCATAAAAGGTGACAGTCCCACCATCAACTCATTCATATTTTTCCATGCAAGTACATAACCTCTTGCCATAAGTCCCCACTGAAACTTAGTCACATAGTTTAAAAGCTCGTCTCTAAGATCTATGAGCATTGTATTGGCAATTTGCGGGTCCAAATCATCTATTTCCGGCCTTTGAACTCCCACTACATTTTGGGTTTCAAAGTCTATATATTCAACATTTATCCTGTTAAACGCCTCCAAATTGGCACCGCCTTCATCATCTACAGACAGCACATGACCTGCCACCGCTATAGGATAAACATCCTCCATGGTGATATCTCTATCCTTTGACTCTTTTAAGTAAAGAAATGTTACCTTTTCACCGACAGATATCTTGTCCACTCCCGCTTCCTGTAAATAATCTTTTCTGAAATATATTTTTGAACCCGGTAAAACTACCGTATTATATGTTGGTATTAAAATCATGCCTCCTCCTTTGTTAGCACTTATGATAAAAGAGTGCTAAAGAATATTTATAAAAAAGAGGTTGTAACACCGGATCGTTTACAACCTCTCCATTTATACATTGTGATTATATCACTGGCACTCATATTCGTCAAGTGATAAATAAATTTTGCAAAATATAAAAGCACACTTTTATTTGTATTCTTCTACAGCCTTTTTCAGACTGTCAAGTGCCTTCTTAAGATAGCTTCTCGGACAGGCGATATTGAACCTCTCAAAGCCCTCTCCGTCTGCTCCGAACATTGCTCCCGAATCTATCCAAAGCTTTGCCTTGTTCACTATCAAGTCTTCTCTTTGCTTTTCACTAAGCCCAAGTTTTCCAAAATCCACCCAAACAAGATATGTTCCCTCAGGCTCTATTAAGTTTAGCTCTCCAATATTTTCTTTCAGGTAATCTCTAAAGAATATCAGATTATCCTTTATATAGGCTCTCACCTCATCAAGCCACTCTTTACCGAACTCATATGCGGCTCTTGCAGCAACAAGTCCCATAGTGTTTAACTGTGAATATCCCGATTTTACTATCTCATTCCTGAAAGCGTCACGAAGCTTCTTATTTTCTATAAAGATATTTGAAACCTGAAGCCCCGCTATATTGAAACTCTTGCTTGGTGCCGTTGCAATCACCGAGTTGGCCGCATAACTTTCTCCAAGTGAAGCAAATACATGATGCTTATTCGGTTCATATACAAAATCCGCATGAATCTCATCACTTAAAATCACAACATCATGCTTTATACAGATATCTCCAATTCTTTTAAGCTCTTCTACACTCCATACCCTTCCCACAGGATTGTGAGGAGAGCACAGTATAAACAGCTTCACATTATTTTTAACTATTTTTTTCTCAAAGTCCTCAAAATCAATCTCATATCTGCCGCCTTTTAACACCAAAGGGGAATTGACAAGCTTCCTGTTATTGGCAATTATCATCTCACTGAACGGGTAATAAACAGGCTGCTGTATTATAACGGCTTCACCCTCTTTGGTAAATGCCTTTACCGCCATTGCTATTGCATATACGACACCCGGAGTCTTTACAAGACTTCCCTTCTTTATCTCCCAGTCAAAGTTGTCTTTAAACCAATTTTTTACTATATCAAAATAGTCCGACTTCACCTCACTATAACCGTATATTCCATGGTTTACCTGAGCCTGCAAGGCATCTGTGATAGGCTTTGCTACCTGAAAGTCCATATCTGCAACCCAAAGTGAAAGTTCGTCACCGTTTTTACCCCTCTCCTTTGCAAAGTCGAACTTCAAGCAGTTTGTGCCGTGCCTGTCTATAACTTTATCAAAATCGTACATAAAATCTTCCTCTATGCCAACGCTCTCTTCAAATCTCTTATAAGGTCATCGGCATTTTCTATTCCTACCGAAAGTCTAAGGAATTTGTCGGTAATTCCAAGTCTCTCTCTTACTTCCACAGGTACATCCGCGTGAGTCTGTATCATCGGGAATGTAATCAAAGACTCCACACCGCCAAGACTCTCCGCATACTTTATTATTTCTATCTTTTCAAATGCATCAAGTGCGGTCTTTGCGGTATCTGTAGTAAATGCGATCATTCCGCCGAAACCTCTTGACTGAGCCTTGTTTATCTCATATCCCGGATGGTCAGGAAGTCCGACATAGTATACATTTGTAATCTTTTTATGATTTTTCAAAAATTCCGCTATCTTTAACGCATTCTCCTGTACTCTGTCCATTCTCACCGCCAGAGTCTTAAGACCTCTAAGCACCAAAAAACTGTCAAAAGGTGAAAGACTCGGTCCTACAGTCTTATACATAAATCTTATCTTTTCCGCAATCTCTGCATCTGCACTGCATACAAAACCTGCCAGAGTATCATTGTGGCCTGCAATATACTTTGTACCGCTGTGAATAACTATATCCGCGCCGAGCTTTAGAGGGTTTTGGAAATAAGGACTTAAAAATGTATTGTCTACTATAAGTAAAAGACCGTGTTCCTTTGCAATCTCTGCCATCTCCTTTATATCTGTGACAAGCATTGTAGGATTGCTTGGAGTTTCTATAAAGATTGCCTTGGTATTCTCATTTATAGCATTAAGTACATTCTCTTTTTTGGTTGTATCCACATATGTGAATGTTCTGCCGCGCTCTATTCCGAGAGTATTAAAGAGTCTTGTACTTCCTCCATATATATCCTCCTGTGATATAATATTGTCACCTGCATTAAAAAGTTCCAATACCAACAAGCAGGCAGCCATTCCTGTGGATGTAGCCACCGTATCATAAGCACCTTCAAGTGCTGATATACTCTCCTCAAGCTCCGTTCTTGTAGGGTTTGACTGACGTGAGTAGTCATAACCCGTACTCTCTCCTACTCCCGGATGTGAGAATGTTGCCGTCTGAAATATCGGTATTGTCATCGCTCCGTATGCATGAGCAATTTTATCTTCATTCGGACTGTGTACGCATAATGTTTCAATATTCATAATTCACCTGACTTTTCTAATACTATCTATCAAATGTTATACCTTATATATCTAGACCATAACATATCATCAATAAGCAGTATTTTACAAGTTCTGTATTTCTTGGTCAATAAGATGTTTTCTTGCCCTGGTTATAAATAAAAGCTATACCTGATACTTGTTCTTATAGGCAAGTATAGCAGCCACAGTCTTTGAATCCTTTATTTCTCCCTTATAGATAAGCTCCAACAAATCGTCAAGTTCCCACTCTTCAATATCAATGCTCTCATCCTCATCAAGGTCCTGTTCACCTTTTTTAAGATTTTTAGCTACAAATATATCTATCTCCTCGTCTCCGAATGCGACCATTGTATCAATCCTTATAAGAAACTCAAGTTCATCAGGCGAATCCACTCTGTAGCCTGTCTCTTCCCTAAGTTCTCTAAAAGCACAAATTCTTCTCGGTTCATCCTTTGCATCCACCTTACCTGCCGGAAGTTCAAGTGTATATCTGTCAAGTGCGTTTCTGTACTGACGCACAAGTAAAATCTTGCCGTTATCAAGTATCGGAACTACCGCAGCCGCACCGTTGTGCTGTATATAGTCCCATACGGCCCTCTTACCGTCAATTACTACATGGTCCTTATATACCTTTACTATTGTTCCCTCATATGCAAGCTCTCTGCTCTCTCTTTTTATTGCTCCCATGCTTTCTCCTTACCTGACTTTACTATCTCAGCCACATTGTTTAAAAACGCAATTATATTCTCAATACCTTCATTTGAATATTCAAAATAATGGTCTTTTTTCTTATCATCCTCTGTATGGTCAAAACTAAAGGGCTCAGGCCACACTGTCAGTTTCAGCTTGGCCTCGCCCCTCTTATCCTTCGGTGTGAAATTCACTTTTTCAAGCGGGTCTCTGCCCAGCCTGAATCTCAACCCGTCCAGACTTCCTGTGAAATATTGGCCATAATCATAATATCCTATATTTAACAAGTCACCTTTTCTTAACATATAAACATTTCTCTCAAATCTTCAACACTCTTTACAATATAATTTGCCTCTGCAAACTCATCAAGTCCGCCATAGCCGTAGAGCACCCCGATACTCTTTAAACCGGCGCTCTTTGCTCCCACTATATCATGACTTTTATCACCTGTCATTATAGCGGATTCTCTGTCCTCTATCTTATTTGACTTAAGCACATACTCTATCACTGCCGCCTTTGTAGATCTCTTAGTATTAAAATCTCCGTCAGCTCCGCCTACAAATGTAAAATACTTATCAAGTACGAAATGTTCTATAACTCTTCTTGCTTCAAACTCAGGCTTGGAAGTGGCTATATAAAGCTTATATTTGACAGATAATTCTTTTAACATCTCTTCAATTCCTTCATAAAGCTCACATTCAAATATTCCTACACTCTTATAATACTTGTGAAAAACACAAAGCGCCTCTTCATATTGCTTCAGACTGAATCCGTAAAAAGATGTATAGCTTTCCACCATAGGAGGTCCGACAAACTTTTTCAAATCCTCAAGCTTTTCATTGATGCCGAAATGCTCCAAGGACTTTTGTACTCCCTTTGTGATACCGAGATCCGATTTCACTATAGTTCCGTCCAAATCAAATAAAATATGTTTTTGCTTCATCACTGCTCCTTAACTACAGGTTGCTTCAGTTTCAGGCAGACCTTTTCTATTCTTGCATGGTCCATCTTCTTTACAGTCAATACAATATTGTCGAAATTGATTATCTCACCCTCTACAGGTAATCTTCCAAGCTTCTCCATTATAAGTCCGCCTATAGACTCATATTCCTCTGAGGAAAGGCTAAGTCCTATTCTGTCGTTGATATCGTCAAGATTTGTGGAACCGTCTATCAGATATTCCAAATCTGATACTTTGGTTATGCCCTCATCCTCATCGGCATCAAACTCATCCCTTATCTCACCGACTATCTCTTCAAGCATATCCTCCAAAGTGATAAGACCTGCCGTTATACCGTATTCATCAAGCACTATTACTATGTTTGCGCCTGTCTTTCTCATATCCATCATCAGCGCGGAAGTCTTTTTGTACTCATAGGTATAAAGAGGCTCTCTTAAAAGCTCCTTCATAATGAAGTTTTCCTTGTCTTCTATAAGAAGAAAATCCTTTACATTCAGTATTCCTATAACATTATCGGGAGTCTCCTCATACACAGGTATTCTTGTATACCTTTCTTCTCTGAATACCTGTAGTATCTCCTCATAGCTTGACTTTTCATCAACCATCACCATATCCACTCTGGGTACCATTATATCTCCGGCCACGGTATCACCGAAGTCCACCACATTTACAATCATCTTCTTCTCTTCGTTTTCAATGATTCCCTCTTCGTGGCTGTACTCCACCATTGCCCTAAGTTCTTCCTCTGTAACCGCATTATTATCATCACAGTTTTTATTAAATATGGAGATAACAAACTTTGCAACGGTATTTACAATAAAGATTACCGGAGTCAATAAAGTAACCAAAAATGAAATTACCCCGATATAGGCAAGCGCCATATTCTCCGCATTCTTTGATGCCACATTCTTTGGAGTGATCTCACCGAATACAAGTATGAGAAAGGTCAATATACCTGTGGCAATACCCACAAGCTTGCTTCCGAATATCTTCAATGTAAGTGCTGTTGAGATTGAAGACGCTGTAAGGTTTACTATATTGTTTCCTATCAGTATGGCGGAAAGCATCTTATCGGTATTCTCCGTAACCTTAAGTACCTTTGCCGCTCTTTTATCTCCGTTCTCAGCCAGATTTCTCATTTTTAACTTATTTGAAGTCATAAGGGCTGTTTCAGCAGATGAAAAAAATGCTGAAGCAGACAATAATATAATCACTATTACTAACTGTATTATGTCACTCGTTTCCAAAATTACTCCTATATTATTCTTCAGTAGCTTTAGTATCTACCGGTATTTCTTTTTTCTTTGTTCCGAAAGGCATCATCAAGCTCCCGACCAATATAAAAATATCTCCCAAATTAAATATCACCTTATCAAGACCTTTCACCTTGATACGAATATAGTCAACCACATATCCGCGGGTAAATCTGTCAAATATATTGCTCAACGCACCTGCAATAATAAGACATAGTGACAGCTTCTTTATCTTATTTCCCTTTTTAGGAAGTAAGAATGAAAGAAGACCTACAAGTACCGATGTGATAAGCACCGGAACATACTTTACCGCTTTTTGATTTTCCTTCATCTTACCGAAAGGAAATCCGTTGTTGTGAAATTTATCTATTTCTATCTTCTTTGCAAATGTCCTCGGCAAATCCTTATCATCAAATGAACCCACTGCATACTTGAGTATAAGGTCAAGGCAGGACAGTATCGGTATCAAAATAACATACATAACCCCTCCTATGCATTCCTGAATACTATGTTCGGAGCGCCCTTATGTTCCAGATAATCTCTTGTAATTATAACCCTGCCGATATTCTTATCCTTAGGTATCTCATACATTATATCAAGCATAAACTCTTCTATAATAGAGCGAAGCGCCCTTGCTCCGG
The DNA here is from genome assembly GCA_963518365.1 of uncultured Lachnoanaerobaculum sp. Lineage (GTDB taxonomy): Bacteria > Bacillota > Clostridia > Lachnospirales > Lachnospiraceae > Lachnoanaerobaculum. The sequence continues at coordinate 9,604 of CAUQKD010000064.1, forward strand.
TATCCTTTTTCATTGCCTGCTGTGCAATATAGTCCATCGCGTCATCCTCAAATACAAGCTCCACTTCATCAAGCTCCAAGAGTCTCTTGTACTGCTTTAAGATAGCATTCTTAGGCTCGGTAAGTATCTTTTTGAATGCCTCTTTATCAAGTTTTGAAAGCGTACATACCACAGGGAGTCTGCCTATAAACTCCGGAATCATACCGAACTTTCTGATATCCTCATTAGTCACCTTGGAGTAGAGGTCCGCTTCATTATCATACTTATCCTTAAGATCTGAATTAAAGCCTACACTTGTATTCTTTTGTAATCTTTCCTTTATAATATCGTCAAGTGCCGGGAAAGCACCTCCACAGATAAACAGTATATTATCGGTATTTACAGTCTCCATCGGTGCAAGGACATTTTTTTGATTGGTGCCCACAGGTACCTCCACCTTGCTGCCTTCAAGAAGCTTCAAAAGTTCCTGTTGTACACTCTCTCCGCTTACATCTCTGGTATTGGTATTTTTCTTTTTTGCAATCTTATCTATCTCATCTATGAATACTATGCCGCACTCCGCTCTCTCCACATCGTTACCTGCAGAAAGCAAAAGCTTTGATATTACGCTTTCTATATCATCTCCGATATATCCGGCTTCTGTAAGTGATGTTGCATCCGCTATTGCAAGCGGTACATTGAGAAGTTTTGCAAGTGTCTTTACAAGGTATGTCTTTCCGCTTCCTGTAGGTCCTATCATAAGGATATTTGACTTTTCAATCCTGGCGCCTTCCTTGTCCTTGTCAAGGAATATTCTCTTATAGTGATTATAAACAGCAACCGAAATGACCTTCTTTGCCTGCTCCTGCCCTATAACGTATTCATCAAGCATCTCTTTTATCTTATGTGGCGCAGGCACATCCTTCATTGTAAACAGCGGCTCTGTCCTCTTTTCATCTCTTTTCTTTACTCTGGCTCTTTCAGGTATCGGATTTACATTCATATTCGGGA